>CAZNNA010000239.1:0-5526 GCA_964573825.1 uncultured Treponemataceae bacterium | reverse complement strand
GAGGCCTTCGACGCGGCCTCAGGATGGGATATCCTGGTTACCGAGGCCGACGGGGCTCGGGGCCTCTCCCTCAAGGCGCCCGGTCTCGCCGAGCCCGTCGTACCGGATAGCGTCGATATCGTCTTCGCGCTGATCGGCCTCGACAGCCTCGGGCGGCCCCTGGACGAGCGCGTAGCCTTCAGGCCGGAGCTCGTCTCCGAGCGTACGGGCTTGCCGGCGGGCGCTATCGTCACGCCGGAGGCGATAGCCTGCCTAGCCGTGCATCCCGAGGGCTGCCTCAAGGGCGCGCCGGCAGGGGCCGCCCTCGTCGTCGTCCTTAACAAGCTGGACCGCTCGAGCGAGGCTACCGCGCGGGCTCTCGCCGGGAATATACTCGCGCGCGGTAACGGTATCGTCACCGGAGTGGCCCTGGCCCGCCTCGGCGCGGAGCGTCCGGGCGAGCGCATAGTCGATTTCCTGGCTCCCTGACCGCGCGATAGCTGCTATACTGTCCGCCCCGAAAGGAAACCCCCATGGACCTACTACGCAAGGCGGCCGAGCTCGCCGATAGCCATGTTCCCTTCGCCATGGCCACCATAGTCGAGGCCTCGGGCTCGACGCCCCGGAGCAGCGCCAAGATGCTCGTGCTGGCCGACGGTACGTCCTACGGCACCGTCGGCGGGGGCGCGGTAGAGGCGCTGGTGGTCAAGGAGGCCCGCGAGGCCATAGCGCGCGGCGCCTCGCGGCTCCTCGACTACTCGCTGGCGCCCGGGGGCGGCCAGGCCATGGCCTGCGGGGGCGCCATGAAGGTCTTCGTGGAGGTCTTCGCCGCCCGGGCGCGCCTCGTCGTCGTGGGCGCCGGGCACGTGGGGCAGGCGACGGCGAGCCTGGCGGCCCGCCTGGGCTACCGCGTGGCCGTGGTCGATCACCGGCCGGAGTACGCCACCGCCGAGCGCCTGCCCATGGCGGGCGAGCTCTACGTCCGGGCCGACCTGGCCGAGGCCCTGGCCCTGGCGCCCGTCGGGAGCGACGACTGCGTCGTCGTCTGCACCTCCTCCCACCACAGCGACGCCCTCGCCGTGCGGACCCTGGCGCGGGCCCTGTCGCCCGGGGGCTGCCGCTACCTAGGCGTACTCGGGTCCCGGCGCAAGGTCGCGGGCCTCGTCGCCGCCCTCCGCGAGGACGGACTGCCCTACGAGGATATAGCCGGGCTCCGGGCGCCCATAGGCCTGGACCTCGGCGCCGAGACGCCCGAGGAGATAGCCCTGTCGATCGTGGCCGAGATAGCCGCGGCGCTCTCGGGCGGATCCGGCCTGCCGCTGTCGCGGCGCCCGGCCGGCCCCGTGGTCGTGCGAGGGGCGGGGGACCTGGCCACCGGCGTCATAGTACGGCTACGCGCGGCCGGCCTACCCGTCGTCGCCCTGGAGCTAGGCAAGCCCACCTGCATCCGTCGCACGGTCGCCCTGTCCGAGGCGGTCTACGACGGCTCGGCCACGGTGGAGGGCGTCGAGGCCCGCCTGGCGAGCGCGCCCGAGGAGGCGCTCGAGCTGGCCTGCGCCGGTCTCGTGCCGGTACTCGTCGACCCCGAGCTGCGCCTACTCCCGGCGCTCGGCGCCCGGGCCCTGGTGGACGCGACGCTCGCCAAGCGCAACCTGGGCCTGTCGCGCGAGCTCGCGCCGGTCGTGGTGGCCGTGGGACCGGGCTTCGAGGCCGGCACGGACGCCCACGCCGTCGTGGAGACCCAGAGAGGCCACGACCTAGGGCGCGTGATACGCGACGGCGCGGCGGCTCCCGACTCCGGCGTCCCCGGCGAGATAGGGGGACGCTCGGCCGAGCGCGTGCTACGCGCGCCCGTGGCGGGAGAGATCGTGGAGATACTTAGCATCGGCCAGGGCGTGGCCGAGGGCGGGGCGGTCATAGGCGTCCGAGGCGATAGCGGCCTCGTAGAGGTGAAGAGCGCGTTCGCCGGCGTGGTGCGCGGAGCCCTGCGCCCCGGGCTTACCGTGCCGCGGGGCATGAAGATTGCCGACGTCGACCCTCGGGGCGTTCCCGAGCACTGCCTGACCGTGTCGGACAAGGCCCGGGCGGTGGGCGGCGGCGTACTCGAGGCCCTACTGGCGTTCGGCTGCCCGCTATCCCGAGGGAGCAATGCGCGTGAATAGCAATTCACGTATCGGCCGACCGGCCTCCAGGGCGCGCCGCTCGAACTTGGTGACGGGCCTCCATGGGCGGCGCTCCGCCCAGCGAGGGTAGGCGTTCGCTAGGAGGGGCTCGGCGCCGAGCGCCTCCAGGGTGGCCTCGGCGTACTCCTCCCAGTCGGTCACGTAGTAGAGGTAGCCGCCCTCGCGTAGCCTCGAGGCCATGAGCCGAACGAAGCCCGCGTTCATTATGCGGCGCTTGTGGTGGCGCTTCTTGGGCCACGGGTCCGGGAAGAAGACGTGGAAGCCGTCTACGCTCCCCGGCGCCAGCATGTCGGCGAGCACCTCAACGGCGTCGTGCCGCATGAGGCGCAGGTTGCGCAGGCTTCGCTCCTCAATCTCCGCGAGGAGCCGTCCCACGCCCGGGGCGTGTACCTCGAGGCCCAGGAAGGCCGTACCGGGCAGGGCCTCGGCGATGGCGACGGTGGCCTGGCCCATGCCGAAGCCCACCTCGACGACGAAGGGCGCGGCGAGCCCGGAAGCGCCCTCCATGATGTCGGCGGGCCCCAGGAGCCTGCCGGGCTCCCAGGCGAAGCCGTAGCGGGGGTAGAGCCGGGTGAGCGCGTCCTTCTGCATGTCGGTCAGGCGGCCGGAGCGTATGACGTAGCTACGAATGCCGACCTCGCGCGTCGTTAGGGGGCCGGTCATTCCGGCAGGCGTATCTTCCATGAGAACAATCCTATCTCCGCCTTTGGCTCGAGGCCGTAGACGGCGAGGTAATCGGCGCCCGAGCGCCAGCCGCCTTCCGGCCAGAGGCTATCGAGGGGCGTAACGCCGGGCTCGACCTTGGCCGAGCGGGTCACGTTACCGCCCGAATCCAGGAACAAGGCGGTATTGACGGGGTAGGGCGAGCGTAGTACCAGGTCGCTCCCTCGGATACGCGCCTCGGGCAGGTCGTAGATGCCGGTATCGGGCGCGGCGAGCGTAAAGGATCGCTCGCTTCGCTCCCCGGCCTTGTCTACCGCGACGAGGCGATACTCGCCGCGCGGTAGGGCCGGGCCGGGTCCCGTTAGTCCGTTGGAGCCGAGCCAGACGGCCTCGCCCTCGTCGCTACGCAGCCAGGTCTCCGGCCCGAGCGTCCAGAAGAGCTCGGCGCCGTCGTGGACGACGTAGAGGTACTCGACGTCGGCGATGCCGTCGCGATCGGCCACCGAGGCCATGAGCGATAGCCGCTCGGAACGGCCCTCTCCTCCGGGGGAACCCTCGGGAACGACGACGAGGCGGGCGCTGACGGCGGCTATCTCGGGCGGCGCCATGGAGCAGGCCGCCAGGGCCGCTACCAGGGACGCGACCAAGGCCGCCGCTACGAGCGCGGGCCCGAGCGACGCGGCCGCCGCCGGGAGCCTCAGCCTCGCTAAGGCCGAGGCGCGGCGTAGCTTCAAGCGGGCGACCGGCCCAGGGCTGCGGCGACGGCCTCGATGCTCGGGTAGTCGGCGTTGGCCCTGGCGGCTAGGTCGCGGAGGACCCAGGCGCCGCGGGCCTTCTCGTCGGCCCCGCGCACCAGGGCGTAGGCCGCGCCCTTCTTCTCGGCGTAGGCGAACTGCTGGGGCAGCTTGCGGGCCTCGGGGTAGACCTCGCAGGCCACCCCGGCCGCGCGGAGGCCGGCCGCGGCGGCCTGGTACTCGGGGGCCAGGGCCTCGTCGACCATCGCGACGACCAGGCGGCAGTAGCCGGCGGGCCGGCTCGAGCGGCCGATGGCCTCGAGGGCCGCTATCAGGCGGTCCAGCCCCACGGAGGCGCCGACGCCCGGCAGTCGCTGCTTCGTATAGAGCGAGGCCAGGTCGTTGTAGCGGCCGCCGGAGCAGACGGAGCCGATGTCCGGTATCTCGTCCAGGAAGGTCTCGAAGACGACGCCGGTGTAGTAGTCCAGGCCGCGCGTGATGCTCGGCGACAGGCGCGCCCGCCCGGAAAGCCCGCAGGCGTCGGCCATGGCGAAGAGGGCCTCTACGCGGTCGGAGTCCGGGTTGGGGCCTCCGGCGAGCCGGGTCATGCGCTCGTGGGTCGGCCCGAAGGCCTCGCCCTCGCGTATGAATTCGAGTATCTCGTCGGCGGCGGCCGCTCCGGCTAGCTCGGCCAGGAGTCGCCTGGTCTCGGACTCGCCTATCTTGGCTAGCTTGTCCACCACGCGGAGCGTCTCCACAGACCTATCGGCTATGCCGACGCGGGCCAGGAAGCGGTTGAATACGCCGCGGTGGTTGAGCCTGACCGTGGCGCCGGGTACGCCCAGGGCCTCCATGGCCTGGGCTATGGTGGAGACGATGTCGAAGTCGGCGGAGGCGGAGTCGACGCCCACGACGTCGAAATCGCACTGCATGAATTCGCGGTAGCGGCCTCGCTGGGTGTTCTCGCCGCGCCAGACCTTGGCCACGTGGTAGCGGCGGAAGGGCAGCTCGAGCTCGCCGTGGTGCTCGGCCATGAAGCGCGCCAGGGGCACGGTCAGGTCGAAGCGCAGGGCCACGTCGCGGCCGCCGTTGTCGCTGAAGCGATAGACCTGCTTCTCCGTCTCGCCGCCGGCCTTCCCGAGGAGTATCTCCGCGTATTCCAGGGCGGGCGTATCTATGGGCACGAAGCCCGAGCGCCGGAAGGCCGCCGTCAAGGCCTCCACGAGGGCGGCGCGCTCCATCTCGGCCTCGGGCAGCGAATCCCTGAAGCCCTTGAGGACCCTGGGTTGTATGATGTCGGCCATGCTGTGTCTCCTATAGGGAAAAGGATTATGCCCTAGCTCGGCCGTCCAGGGCAAGCTCGTTCCTTGACGGATCGTCTCCGGACGGAGCGGCCCTTGACAGCGCCGCTCACAGCGGTACAGCATGCCCCATGCTATTCGTTATAGACGCGGGAAACACTAACATCGTCGGCGGCGTGTTCGACAGCGGCGGGCTCGTGGACACCATGCGCATCAGGACGGTTCCCGGCAAGACCGAGGACGAGTACGGCGTCGTCGTCAAGGCCGTGCTCCAAGACCGGGGCCTCGACGTGTCGACCATCGATCGCGTCATCCTGAGCTCCGTGGTGCCGCAGATGAACGCCGCCATGGAGAAGATGGCGACGCACCTCTTCGGGGTCCAGCCCATGGTGGTCGGACCGGCCGTATACGGGCGGCTTCCGCTCAACGTGGTGGCCGCGCACGAGATAGGCACCGACCTGGTGGCCGACGCCATGGCCGCCTGGTCAATGTTCGGCGGGGCCTGCCTGGTGGTTGATTTCGGTACCGCCCTTACCTTTACCGCCATCGACTCGACGGCCTCGATCGTCGGCGTGTCCATAGCCCCGGGACTAGGCACGGCGGCCGGGTCGCTCTCCAAGGCGACGGCCCAGTTGCCCTCGGTGCCTCTCGAGGCTCCCTCCTCGG
>CAZNNA010000238.1:0-5543 GCA_964573825.1 uncultured Treponemataceae bacterium | reverse complement strand
TTGCCATAGCGCCCCCCGAACGCATTGAATATAACCCGCGCGGATCGCATCGTCAGCGCCTCCGCCTATACAGGCCGAGGCCCGATACGGTAGCATCCCGATATGGATCGCTACGGACTCGTACGGCTCGCTGACGCCAGCCCTTTCCTGCTTTTCGACATGCGCTACGCCACCGACCGGAACTTCCTCGGGACCCGGCTCTACGATAGCCCGGAGGCCTGGCTCCTGGCCTCCGCGGCCGCCAAGCTCGCGATAGCCGCGGAACGGACGGCGGCCCGGGGCTACCGCCTCGTAGTGCTCGACGCCTACCGCCCCCTATCGGCCCAGGTACGGATGTGGGCCCTCAAGCCCGACCCAGCCTTCGTGGCGCCGGCGGAGCGCGGCTCGAACCATAATCGCGGCGCCGCCGTCGACGTGACGCTGGCCATGCCCGACGGCCGGGCGCTTCCCATGCCCAGCGAGTTCGATGAATTCTCCGAGCGCGCCTCGCACCGCTACGCGAGCGGCGACGCGACCGCCCTGGCCAACCGCGACGCCCTCAGGGCGATCATGGAGGCGTCGGGCTTCCGCGCCTACGAGGCGGAGTGGTGGCACTACAACGATCCCGACTCGCTCGCCGCCCCGCTCCTGGACGAGCGGCCCGCGGCGCCGGTCCTCGAGGCCTAGCGGCCCGTACCGCCATGGGCAAGGGACTCGGACGCTTCATCTCCATCCGTCTCCTCTTAGCCATACTCGGCGCCGGAGCCCTCTCAGGCCTAGCCTCGATAGGCGTAGGACTCGTCATCTTCGAGACGATGGTAGACAGCACGATCGAGGACGAGTTCCAGGAGGCCGAGAACCGGATCGCGATCTTCGACACGGTACTCTCGCGGGCGGAGCGCGAGTCCGAGCGTCGGAGCTGGAGCGCCCTGCTCGAGCTGGCTAAGCGCTACCCGACGCTCGCCGCGGCCCGGGCGGCATCGGAGGCGGAGCTCACCTTCGCCGCGGCCGAGCTCGGCGTGAGCGAGGTGTACTTCATAGACGCGGGCGGCACCATCCGAGCCTCGTCGCACGGCCCCGACCTGGGCCTCAATCTCTTCCTCTTCGGCGACATGCTGAGGACGCGGATAGGGGGGCTCCTCGGCACGGGTCGCTTCGCGACCGACCGAATGAGCCTTTCTACCCTGACCTCGGAGGTCCTCAACTACCAGTATTACGGCCCTGCCGGCGCGGACTACGTCGTCGAGGTCTCCTCGAGGCTCGACGACATCATAGCCCTCTCCTATCCGGGCTACGACCTCGCGAGCCTCGTGCGGCTCCTGTCCAACGCCGACGGCCTCACGGAACGGGCCTTCGTGCGGCCGACAGACCTCGCCTGGGGCCGATCGCCGCCCTACCGATCCTTCCTCACGAACGAGATCGTACCCAGGGCCCTCGAGCCGGTCCTCATGGAGGCGGCGCTCGACGGCAAGCAGGCCTCGAGCGTCGACGGGACGCTGACGACCATGGTACGCGTGGTTAGCCTCACGGAGAGCGGCCTGGACTTCCGGGACGAGCTCTTCGTGGTTCTCCGGGCCGACCGATCCTTCCTTGCGCTGTTCGCGCTCTACGCCGCGGTCGCGGCGGCGAGCCTGATTGGAGTCGGCACGGTCGCTTTCTACGCCATGGCGCTCCGCGCCTTCGGGCGGCGCGTCACCTCGAGGCTCGAGCGGCTAGAGGAGGCGATGGGCGCCGTCGCCCTGGGCGCCCACGAGCGTAACCTGGACGACGCCTTCGGCGACGAGATATCGTCCATAGCCCGCAGCGCCGAGGCTATGGTACGGCAGATACGGGAACGCAACGATAGGCTCCAGACGGCGTTGGCGGCCAACGAGGCCCTCGTCCATGAGCTCGACCACCGCGTCAACAACAACCTGCAGCTAGCCATGAGCCTCGCCTCCATGCAGTCGAGGGCCGCCACCTCGGAGGCCGTGGAGGCGGCGCTCGAGCGCATGCGCGGGCGCCTCGCCGTCGTCGCCATGATCCAGGACCAGGCCTTGCGCCGCCCGCTCGTCGATATGGGCCAGCTCCTTTCGTCCCTGGGCGCCGACATAGCCGCGGGCTACAGGCCCAGGGCCGAGCGCGTCGAGCTCGCCGTTCGGGCCAACGGCATACGGCTCGTCCCGGGCCGGGCGGTCGACGTCTGCTTCATAGCGGCCGAGCTCATAGACAACGCCTATAGGCACGCCTTTACGGAGCGCGGGGGGGCCCTCGAGATAACGCTCGCGGAGGGCGACGAAACGCTATCGCTCACCGTATCGGACGACGGCTCCGGCGGCGCGCGCCGGGTAGGCGTCGGGCTCGAGCTGTGCGCGGCCTTGGCCCAGCAGCTAGGCGGGACGATCTCCTGGGACGGTCCGTCTCCCGGCCGGCGCGGTACGTCGGCCGAGCTCAGGGTACCGCTGGATCGGCGCTAGGGCGGATCGGCGCTAAGCGGGAAGTCGATGACCGCCTCTACGCCGCCGAGGGCCGACCTGCCGAGCTCCAGGCGACCGCGTAGCTGCGAGGCCAGGAGCGTCACGAGCTCCAGGCCCGTACCGTGGCGGCCGTCGCCCGAGGGCGCGGAGCCCAGGCCGACGCCGTCATCCGAGACGACGAGCCGAAGGCCCCCGACCCGCGCGGAGAGCGAGACCCTGAGCGCGCTGCCGGGGGGGGCACCGGGCGGGTAGGCGTACTTGGCCGCGTTGACTACGAGCTCGTTGGCGGCCAGGCCGAGCGGTATGGCTACGTCGACGGGAAGCCGTATGCCATCGCACTCGAGCGAGGCGGTGAGGCGGCCGCCCCGCCCTATGGCCGAGTCGAGCACCATGGTCAGGTACTCGGCCGCGTCAATCTCCGAGTAGGAACGCTTGGCGTAGGACAGCTCGTGCACGGCGGACATGGCGAAGACCCGCCCGCGAAGTTCCGATAACAGCTCCAGCTCGCCGCCCGAGGCATCCTCCTCGGCCAGGCTCAGGAGCCCGATGAGGACCGCTAGGTTATTCTTGACGCGGTGCTGTATCTCGCGCGCCAGGGCCTCGCGCTCGGCAAGGGCCTTCTTGAGCTGGGACTCTCTCTCGGCGACCTTGACCACGCTCGCCGAGAGGGCGTCGAGCACGCCGCTTATCTCGTTGAATCTCGCCTCGGGCGCCCGGCCCGGATAGGCGCCCTCCCCTATCGAGGCCGCGTAGGAAGCCAGGTTCTGGAAGGGCCTGGCCACGCGGCGGGCCAGGGCGGCGGCGAACAGGGCGGCCGCGCCGGCGCTTATAGCGACGACGACGCCCCAGGCGGCGAGCAGGAGCCGTACGGGGGCGTAGAGCTCCCGTCGGTCGCGGAAGAGCGCGACGATCCATCCGGAAGCGGCGTCCTTGACCGCGGCGCAGAGCATGGGGCGCCCCTCCTCGGACAACGTAGCGACGCTGATTGAGCCGACGCGGGCGCCGGATACGGCCTCGTTGAGCCGGGCGCTCTCGCGCCGGAGCACCTTGCCGCGATCGGGGTGGGCGATATAGATGCCTTCGGCGTCAAGCACGGCGGCGTAGGAGCCGCCCGTCGCCAGCCCGTCGACGATCGGCTGCAGGGCCGACAGGTCCACGAAGCCCGCCAGCACGCCCGCCGCGCCCTTGGAGGCAACCGCCACCGTCGGGTTTCCCGTCTCCACGTCGAGGAAGACCGTAGACCAGGTCTCGCCGAGGGCCAGGGCGCGCCTATAGAACTCGCGGCCGCTTACCGAGTCGCCGAGCCGTTCGGGGTCGGGCGGGTACCGATAGGACAGCCGGGCGCTCGGGCCGTAGAGCTCGAGCCTAGTGAAGGCCGGATAGCCGTCCCGAAGCCCCCCGATGAGCAGGTCGAGCGCCCGACCGTCCTCCATGGCGGCGGCGGTCGAGACGCCCCGCGCGGCCACGGATACGAGGCGCGCCGGCGTCGTGAGGAAGGAAGAGACCTGGGACCCGACGAGGGCCGCGGCCTCCGCGAAGGAGCGATCAGCCGATCGCCGCAGCTCCCCGAACAGCACGAAGAAGGCTACGGCGCCGGTCAGGAGGAGCGGTAGGAGCGCCAGGGCCATGTTGCTCAGGACTAGGTACAGCGACAGGCTATAACGCCTCATGGACGCTCCGCGGCGACGAAGGCCCCGTTCCTAGCCTCGAGCAGCACGAGGGGCCTCTTCGCGTCGCCGTATTCGTCGAGCTCGATGGCGCCCTGGAGCCCCTCGAGCGAGCGTATGGCCTTGAGCGAATCGAGCAGGGAGCCCGTGCCCCTCGCGCGCAGGGCCTCGATCACGAGCTGGGCGGCCTCGTAATGATTGACGGCCGAGAAATTAGGTTGGCGGCCATAGCGGCGATCGAACTCCGCGGCGAAGGCCAGGTAGCGAGCGCTTCGGTTCGAGGCATCGTAGTTCTCGAAGAACAGCATGCCCTCGACCGCGTCTCCGCCGTTGATGAGCAGGTCGGGCGTCTTACCCCAGGCCGACGAGAGGAGGAGTCCCCGGAAGCCCCGCTTGCGAAGGGACTGGGCTACGAGGGCCGTGTCGACGCCTCCGGCCGCCACGGCTACCGCGGCATCGCCGCCGCTCGCGAGGAAGGCCTCGAGGGCGGCCTCTACGGCGGTCGATAGGCCGGAATCCGCGACTCCCTTTGACGAATCGAAGGGGAAGGACGGTAACGCCCTCCCGCCGAGCCGTTCGAACGATTCCCGTATCCGTCTCGCGTACGATAGCGCGTAAGACGCGTTCGATTCATCGTACAGCACGGCAAGGGTCTCGGTGCCGAGACGCCGCAGTTGCCCAGCCCCTACGACGGACTCTCTCATCGCGTCGTTGATTACCCTGAAGAAACAGTCTCGCCTACCGGAGAAGAGGGGCGAGCTGACCGTACCGGAGACCACCGGCACGCGCTCGGGCGCATCGGGCGGCAGCGCGTCGAAGGCGGCCTGCATCATGACGCTCGTCGAATGCCCGATGATGGCCTCCACCCCGAGGCGCTCGAGCTCCCGGTGGTTGGCGACGGCCAAGGCTACATCGTCGCCGTCGTCCAGCGCGATGAGCTCGAGGAGGCGCCCCTTAATACCGCCGACCGCGTTAACCTCGGCCACGGCTAGCTCGACGGCTTCCTTGCCCTCGAGACCCAGGGATGACTGCCTGCCCGTCACCGAGCCCGCGAAGCCGATCCGGATAGGCTCGCGCGCGCAGCCGGTCAGGGCTAGCCCCACGAGTACTAGGATGGCGATGGATGCGTCCCGTTTAGCCATGGCCATAAGTATAAACGATGCCAGGCGAGGGGCAAGCGTTCTCGACCGTATACGCGCGAAGGCGACCATCGTCCGCGAGGCGTCGGGCGGCCGGGACGCCACCGTCCTGGATCGTCCAGGGGCGCCCCCTTGCGGAACGTTCCGGCAGGCGGTATCATGGGCCTACGTCGGCCCTCCTAGGGCTTCTCCTTAAGGATTCCATATGCGTCGGAGGGGATCGGCGCCCCGCGCGGGGTCGCTCGTGTCTCGGTCCTCATGACGAAACCATCTACCGCCAACTAGCCTCATTATCGTACCAG
>CAZNNA010000237.1:0-5562 GCA_964573825.1 uncultured Treponemataceae bacterium | reverse complement strand
CAAGCGCCCACTCGTTGTCGGCGCGGCTGCGGACCGCCGGCGCCTCGTGCGCCTCGAGGCCGACGCCGTGCCCGAGGCCGTGGGGCATCACGTAGCCCTTCTCGGCGAAGACGGCGTCGACTATCAGGGCCACGTCCCGGCTCTTGACGCCGGGCCTTAGGGCCGCGATGGCGTCGGCATGGGCCTTGCGGACCAGGGCCACCATCTCCGCCTGCCTGGCGCTCGGCTTGCCGCGCACGAAGGTCATGGTGACGTCCGAGGTATAGCCCTCATAGACGAGCCCGAAGTCAAGTATCGAGAGGCCCTCCGTGGCGAAGGGCGCCGCGGTATAGGAAGGGAAGGCGTGTATGCCGAAGCTGCGGGAAGGCCCCGCGGCTATCGTGTCGAAGCCCGTGGCCTCGCAGCCCTCCTCGCGCAGGAAGCGCTCGATGAAGAGGGCCACGTCCAGCTCGGTCGCCAGGCGGCCGGCCCTGACGCCCTGCTCTATGGCGTCCATGGCCTTGTCGGTGATGGCGGAGACCCTGCGGTACAGCTCGCGCTCCTCGGGATCCTTGACGGCCCTGAGCGCCTCGGCGGCCCTGGAGGCTCCGTCCTCGGCGCAGCGGAAGTCGTGGTCGGGACAGGCCTCGACGTAGTCGACGTACATGGGGTAGGGCGTGACTGCCGGAAGGTCGACGCGGGAGCCCGCGGGTACGGCCAGGCGCTCCAGGGCGCCGGCCATGGCCGCGAAGGGGCTGCGCCCGAAGTCGGTGTAGGCGACCACGGACTCTACGCTCGCCATGGAGGCGGCCATGTTGACGTCCCAGGGCACCAGGAGCGAGCGGCCGTCCGCGGCTATGAAGAGGAGCGCGTCGCCCGGATGGCCGGTAAAGTATCGTATGGAGGGGTCTCGGCGGCCCTCGGTGTCCTCGAAGAGGGCCAGGGCCATGCCCTGCTCCCCGAGGACGGCCGCGAGCGCGCGGCGCCTCCTCTCGTATGCGTCCATGATGATCCTCCTTGCAGGATGGCCGCCTCGCGGCGGCCCGCGTGATCGCTCCCGGGCGGTCTACTTGATCGCCTTCTGGGCCGCTCGCGCCAGGGTCAGCACCCCGCTCGACCAGCCGGAGTTTATGAGTACCGTCTGGATGGCCGGGGCGAGTTCCTTGTCGGCGTTGACGGCGGCGTTCTGGAGCGCCGCCCTCATGAGCGCGTTCCGCGTCTCGTCGACGAGGCCGGCCTTCTGGGCCGAGTCGAGCTCGAGGATTATATCACGGAGGGCCCGGGCCGAGGCGGCAGATCGCTCGGCTCCCATGGCCTTGAGCGCTATGAGCCGCTCGTCGGTAGAGCCGATGCGGTAGGCCTCCGCCAGGTTCCCGGCTACGGCTCCGTCCCCGGGGCCGGTTCCCGCGACGTGGTTCATGGCCTTGACGCGCAGCTCCGACAGCTGGTTCTGCTCCGCGCGGTTGCGCGGGGCGTAGGCTATGCCCCGGGAGAGGGCCAGGGCGGCGACGCGCCGCTTGGCCTCCGCCGGCGCCGCCGAGCGCAGCTCCAGCTCCAGGGCCCTGATCATGCGGGCGGGGGACTCCGTACGCAGGAGGGCGGTCACGGCCTCGCTCGGGTCGTCGAGCACCAGGGGAAGGCTACGCTCAGCCTGGTCGCGGACGCGCTTGGAGTACCAGGCCTCGCTGGCGAAGAAGAGCGGCGAGAAACCCAGCGGCGAGCGCATGCGCTCGAGGGCCAGGATGCAGCCGTAGGCTACCTTCTCGCCGTAGTCGGCGTCGGCCGTCGGCTGTAGGTTGAGATCGCGTAGCATGAGCGATACGCGCTCGGCGTACTCCACGGCCCGCATTGAGCCGAGGGCCAGGAGGGCCTCGGCCTTGGTCAGGGGGTCGGGCGAATCCTCGACCGCGCGCATGGCCGACCCGGCCGCGTTGGAGTATCGGGCGTCTCCCAGGCTCTTGAGGAGCAGCCTGGATAGGCGCTCGTAGGCCTCTCGCTCGGGGCCCGGCTTGATGGAGCTCCGTATGGACAGGGTCCAGTCGAGCGCGTCGGCGAAGTAGGGCGCCAGCTCGGGGTCTCCTAGCGAGGCCGCGACGGTCGCCGCCGCGTACTTCTGGTCCACGGTCTCGGCCTCGGCCAGGATGCGCCCGTAGACGCGCGTCGCCTCGGAGGCGGCGGCGGGGGCTATCGCCGCCAGGGCGGCGGCTAGGGCTATGATCGTAGCTCGGTGCATGGTCATCCTTCTTTACGGGCCGCCAGGGCCCTTATTCGTAGTACACGACGACGCGCGTCTCTATCCGGTAGGCGTTATCGTAGCTGGTCTTCTCTCGGGCGCGGCCGGACGCGTCGGAGAGGGTCTTGCCCACGAGGGCGCCGTCCGGGCCGTAGGCGTAGTCGAGCCTGCGCTCCAGGCGGCCGTCGGCCCTGTAGACGCTCTCGCGCGCGACGCGGCCGTCGGCCAGCTCGTAGGCTATGCGGCCGTCCGGGGCGCCCGAGGGGCCCAGGTAGCGCAGCTCGGCCAGGGCGCCCGAGGCATCGTAGCGGTACTCGACGCGCCCCTTGGGGCCGCCTGACCCGTCGAAGAGGCTGGCGCTCGCGAGCGTCTCGCCCTCGTAGAAGTAATCAGTCCGCGCGAGGGCCACGCCCTTGGCGTCCAGGACCCTCCAGGAGGACTTGCGCCCCGCTTCCCAGGTCCACTCCGACACCGACTGAACGAGGCCCTTGCCGTCGTAGACGGTTTCCTTGGAGAGCCTGCCGCCCGGGCCGTACTCGAAGGCGCTGCGCGACGAGAGGGCGCCGTCCCTGCCGTAGCTCTCCTTGGCGACCAGGCGATCCTCGTGGTAGCGCCATTCGCTGCGCTCGAGCGGCTCGGGCATCGACGGCTTGCGAGTGACGGAGCCGAGGATGCTCCAGTAGCCCTCGGTGTAGCTGTATTCGACGATGGTATCGACGACCCCGTCGGCGAAGGTCACCGTCTCCTTGGTGACGACGGGTACCCGTACCTGCTCCTTCCGCTCCTTGCGCACGGGCGCGGCGGCGGCCTCCGGGACGCCGCATTCGGACGCCGCCGCGACGGAGGCCGTCTCGGCGGCCGAGGCCGAGGCGTTCGGGGCCGCTGCGTCAGGGGTCGAGACGCACGAGGCCGCGAGCGCGGCCGCGAGGGTCAGGATTGCCGATCCTAGTCGTTTCATGGGGTCCTCCGGTAGGCTATTGTAATCGAGGCCCCGCCGCGCCTCAAGGCGAGACGAGGACGCTCCGCTCGCTATCTCTTACGAATCCGATACCACAGGGCGACCAGCTGGAGGCGCAGGGCGTCGAGGGGCCTCAGCATCGTCCAGGGGCGCCTCGGCCAGTAGAAGAGTCCTTCGAGTCCCTTGGAGAAGAGCCAGGCCGGCGGCCTATGGCGGCGCTCGGCGAAGACGTCGAACACGTCCGAGCACCAGAGCTGCAGGCCGGCGTTGAAGTGCTTCATGGTGCGCGGTATCCAGCGCTCCGCCCCGGGTACGCCCCGACCCACGAGGAGCAGGGTAGGGGTGGCCTTGCGGATGGCCTCGACTATCTTGGGGTGGAAGCTCTTATGGAAGCGCGACGAGTGGCCGCCTACGACCTTGAGCCCGGGAAAGGTGGCCTTGATGTTCTTGGCCGCCTTGGAGAGGCTCTTGGGGGAGGAGCCTAGGAGGAAGGCCGACTTGCCCCAGCGCTCGAGTATGCCCAGGAGCCTGACGATGAAGTCGAAGGGTTCGTAGCGGACGGGCTCGGGACGGCGAAGGAATCGCGCCGTGCGAACTATCGACCGCGATATGGGTATGACGAGGCTGGCGCCGGCTATCATCGTCCTCCACTCCCCGGAGCGCCTGGCTCGGGAGAGGTCGGCGGCGGAGAGCAGGACTATCTGGTGGTTCTTGCCGTCGGAGTACATCGCCTTGACGACCTCCTCGAGGTCGTCGGGGGCCACTATATCCACGGGCACCCCGAGTACGCTGATGCGCCTTACTCTCTCACTGACCATGCGTAACGCTCCAGGCAGACGATGCGTAGCGATGCCACGGCGAAGACGGCGGCCGTCTCGGCCCTGAGCACGGCCGGCCCGAGCCAGGCCGGGCGATAGCCGGCGGCGGCGAGTCGCTCCCGCTCGCCGTCCCCGAGCCCGCCTTCGGGGCCGACGCAGGCCGCGATCTCCTCGGGCCCGCCGGAACAATAGCGATGGAGCGATGCCTGCGCAAGGGGCGCCTCGTGGAAGTAGAGCCCGAGCCGACGGGTACCGTCGGCGGGGTAGGCGGCCAGGAAGGAGTCCAGGTCCATGGGGCCCTCGACGCGCGTGGCCACGGGGGAGCCCGATTGGCCTAGGGCCTCCGCCGCGACGCGCCTCAGGCGCTCCATGCGGGCCTCGCCGCCGTCGCGGGCCTGGGCGCGCTCGGTGACCAAGGGCACGACCGCGGTCACGCCGGCCTCGGCGGCGGCCCTGACGGCCTCGTCGAGGCGGGAACCCTTGAGGAGGCCCACCGCGAGCACGAGCCTCGGTAGGGGCGCCCGCTCGCCGGTCCCTGCGCCGCTACCTACGGCTGTCGCGCCGCCGTCGGCGGCCCCGAGGGCGGCGCTGGAGGCGACGCCCTCGCGTTGCGCCTTGCCGGCGGCTCCTCGTACGTCGGGTAGGTAACCCGAGCCCTGGCCGGCGGCCTCGCGGACGCTCAGCCGTAGCTCCGATCGGCTCGCCGACACGATGACGCAGTCGTAGCGCCGCCCGTCGGGGCCAAGCGCCGGGAGCTCGTCGCCGGGACCGAGCCTCAGTACCGACAGGAGCCGACGCGCCTCCCTGCCGACGATGGCGCAGGTGGGGCCTCCGTCCCATCCGCCGGGTAGGATGAGCTGCCGCACGGCGCCTCAGTGGCCGGCGACCGCCGCGGCTTCGGCCTCGGCGCCTGCCGACGCGACCTGGAGCTGCTTGACCGAGGGCGCCTCGGAGACGAGCGAGGCGAAGTCCGGATCGGCCAGGGCCTTGAGGGCCGCGCCGAGCTGCAGGTCGTACTCCAGGTCGTAGACCGGCGCTATCGAGGTTCGCTCGAGCTGGTTGCGCGTCAGCTTGCGCAGGACCCTCGCCGAGACCGGCGAGCCGGCCTCCCTGAGGCCCTGCACGAAGCGGTCGACCTGCTGGGGCGAGGCATCCGGGTTGGAGGCCGCGAAGGCCGCGAAGACGTCTCGCGCTATGAGGTCCGACAGCGAGGCCTCCTCGGCCGGCGTCAGCTCGGGCTCCTTGATCTCGAGGTCCGGGGCGATGCCCACCTTGTCTATGTTGGCGTCGCTCGGCGTGTAGTAGCGCGACATGGTCAGCTTGAAGCCGGTATCCCCGAGCGGCAGCACCTGCTGTACCGAGCCCTTGCCGTAGGTGTTCTCCCCGACGAGGTAGGCCCGCTTCTGGTCCTTGAGGGCGCCGGCCAGGATCTCGGAGGCGCTGGCCGAGCCCTTGTTGATGAGCACCGCGACGCTCGTCGACTTGGGCACCGCCAGGTCCGGCCTGGCCTGGTAGACGGCGTTCTCGTAGCGGTTGCGCGACTTGGTCGACACGATGACGCCTCGCTCCAGGAA
>CAZNNA010000236.1:0-5591 GCA_964573825.1 uncultured Treponemataceae bacterium | reverse complement strand
GCCCCGACATAAAGGAAAAGCTCGACCTCATCGAACGAGTCGCCAAGACCGATTCATCGGTACTCATACTGGGGGAGAGCGGCGTCGGCAAGGAGCTGTTCGCCGAGCAGGTCCACCTGCGCTCGAACCGCAAGAACGGTCCCTTCGTACGCGTCAACTGCGCGGCGCTGCCCGAGGGCCTCCTCGAGAGCGAGCTCTTCGGCCACGTCAAGGGCGCGTTCACGGATGCCGTGCATAACAGGCGAGGGCGCTTCGAGCTGGCCGACGGCGGCACCATATTCCTGGACGAGATAGGCGACCTCCCGCTCAAGCTACAGGCCAAGCTCCTGCGAGTGCTCCAGCAGCACACCTTCGAGCGCGTCGGCTCCAGCGAGACGGTCTCCGTCGACGTCCGTATCGTCGCGGCGACGAACCGAGACATCGACGGCCAGGTCAAGCGCGGCGAATTCAGGAGCGACCTCTACTACCGCTTGAACGTCCTGCCCGTCTACGTACCCCCGCTCAGGCAGCGCAAGGAAGACATCCCGCCGTTGGCCGACTTCTTCCTGAAGAAGTTCTCGCGCGAGACCAAGAAGCAGTTCTCCGGCTTTACCGATCAGGCGATAGAGCACATGCTGTCCTACCCGTGGCCGGGCAACGTCCGCGAGCTGGAGAACGCCGTGGAACGCGCCGTGGTCATAGCCAAGGACGGCGTCATAGGCGCGAGGGACCTGCTCATCGGCGACGCGGCCGTCGAGCGTGACGAGTACCGGGGCAAGAGCCTAAAGGAAGCCCTGGGCATCTTCAAGAAGCATTTCATAGCGAGCGCCCTCGACGAGCATGAATGGAACCAGACGGAGACGTCCAAGGTGCTCGACATACAGAGAACGTATCTTTCCCGGCTCATAAAAGAATTAGGCATCGTCACCCCCAAGGAGTAGCATCTATGAGTTCCAACGACATCGCCGCTCAGAACGCGCGCGCCGAGGAAGCGGCAGAGACCCCGAAGCTAGGGGAACGGCTCGGCGACTTCATCATAGCCCATCGCAAGGCCCTGCTCGCCGTCCTCGTCGCCGTCGCCGCGGCCCTGGCCGGGCTCGGCGTCTACGCCATAGTCGAGCGAGGCGCCCTGGCGGCCTCGACCGAGGCCCTGGAGAAACTCGAGGGCTCGTATTCGGCCCTGGATAGCGTAACCGAAGCCGACAAGGCGGAGCGCATAGCCGCCGTAGCTGCCGAGGCGGACGCCCTGATCGCCGCCCACGGCGGTCGCTACGCGGCCGCTCGCGCCATGATCATCAAGGCTGAATCGCTGTATGCCGGCGGAGACGCCGAGGGCGCCCGCAAGGCCTTCGCGTCGCTCGCCGAGGCCCAGCCCCGCTCGCACCTGGCTCCCGTGGCCCTGTTCAACGCGGCGGTCGTCGCCGAGGACTCGGGCGACCTCGACGCCGCCGCGGCCTACCTGACCAAGTACGAGGAAGCCTATCCCGACGCGCCCGCCGCCGAGCGCGCCCGCCTATCGCTCGGGCGCGTCTACGAGGCCCAGAAGAGCTACGACAAGGCCATGGAGACCTACCTGCGCCTCGTCGCCGGCGGTTCCGATAGCGATTGGACAAAGCTCGCGCGCGACCGTATAATCCTACTCAAGTCCCAGGGCCTGGCGAAGTAACGCAGGGCGCGGGGGAATGCCGGCCGAGCGCGGACGGCTCCCCCGGTCGGCGGCCGGGCCCTCCGCCTTAAAGCAAAAACGATAAGCGGAGGCCAGCATGCCCAAGAAGCGATCGGCGCTATTCGAGGCCAGGCGATTCTCCTTCGTCATCGCCCTTCTCATCGTGGGCGCGTTCGCCGCGTTGTTCTACGGCACCAGCGTACTGCAGAACCTCGAGGGGCCCGTCCTCGACCTGCATTTCCGCCTCAAGACGACCCGGGAATCGAAGACGATACAGGAAGGCGCGGTCCTAGCCCACAGGAATTCCAAGGTCTCGGATAACATACTCATCGTCGGCATTGACCAGAAGACCCTGGCCGAATACGGCAAGTGGCCCTTCTCGCGTTCCCGACACGCCGACCTGGTCAACGCCTTCTCCCGCATACGGAACCAAGGCAATCGCGAGGATTCCCTGTTCATAGACGTGTTCTTCATCGAGGAGGACACGAACCCGACGAACGACGCGCTCCTGGCCAAGGCCATTGAGGATTCCGGCAGGGTATTCCTTGAGACCGTGCTCTCGCCCTTCGGTGACGCCGCCGAGGGCGATCCATCCACCGTTCGCCAGGACGCCCTCTACGAGGGCTGGGGAAAGCTGACCAACGTGAGCGGCGACTGGAAGTCGGTGCACGCCTTCTACGACTTCGAGCCGCCCCTGGAGCCCATGGGCAGGGCCGCGAGGGGCTATGGCCACGCGAACTTCCTGTCCGATAGCGACATGGTCTACCGTCGCCAGCCGCTCGTGCTTCGCTCGAGCGTCCTCAAGCGAACGCTTCGCCTCGAGGAGCTGGCTGCCGGGTTCACGGTAGACGAGGGTAGTTTCGAGCGCCTCGCGTGGCAGGACGATAGGGGAGAGTTCCATGATATCGATCTCCCCCTGACGGCCGACTCGCTCGCCCGCCTCGCGGAGCGCATGAAGGCCGACGCGCCGCTCAAGGTCGAGGACGCCGACGGCGACGGCACGCCCGAGCCGGGCTACTACATCGTGCGGCACTTCCGCGACAGCTTCGTGCCCTCCATAACGCTATCGCTGGCCGCCAACTTCTTCAACAAGAGCCTCGACGACATCGAGGTAGTCGTGGGCTCGCATATCCGCATACCGGCCCCCGAGGTCAGGGACGCGGAGACCGGCGAGCGGAGGCCCTATACGCTGGAGACGCAGGCTCCCGAGTACGACGCGGGCGGCAACGTGGTAAAGGAAGGCAAGTACCGGACCGTGCCCGAGATACGGATTCCCATTGACGAGCGAGGGCAGATGCTCGTCAACTTCATGGGCTATCGCTCGAGCCCAACGTCCGACGGCATACAGACCTTCCCCGTACGGTCCTACGCGGCCTACGCCGGCAGGGCCCCGGGGCCCGATCCGTCCAAGTGGCGCCCTACGCTCGCCGTCAAGGACAAGATACTCATGGTAGGCGCCTTCGCAGCCGGGGTGGCAGAGGACGAGAAGCCGACGCCCCTCGGGATCATGTACGGCATAGAGATGCACGCCAACGCGCTCAATACCATCCTGATGGATAACTTCATCCACCAGGCGCCCGCATGGCTCGATGTCGTCATCCTGGCGGCGGCCGTGCTGATCATTGCCTTCCTCAGCTCCCGGCTACCCGCCGTCGCCGGCTTCTTCATATCGCTCGCCTTCGCCGCCGTATACTTCTTCGTCGTCAACTATATCTTCGATTCGCGGGCCTACCTGATCAGCTATACCATGCCGACGATAGCGGCGCTCTTCACCTTCGTCTCCGTCGTCGTGTACCGCGTCTTCACCGAGGAGCGGGACAAGCGCCAGATACGCGACACCTTCGGCAAGTACCTGAGCCCCAAGGTCGTCGAGCAGCTGGCTAACGACCCGCCCGAGCTCGGCGGCGTCGACAAGGAGCTGACGGTCTTCTTCTCCGATATCCGCGGCTTCACGACGCTGTCGGAGAACATGACGCCGCAGGAGCTGGTCAACCACCTGAACGTCTACCTGACCGCGATGACCGACCTTACCATCGAGTACTCCGGTACCCTGGACAAGTACATCGGCGACGCCGTGATGTGCTTCTGGGGCGCGCCGCTGCCGCTCCAGAACCACGCGGAGTTGGCCTGCAAGTGCGCCCTCAAGCAGATGCAGGTACTAGAGGAGCTTAACAAGGGCTGGCCCGAGGCCAAGGGTAACATGGGCTCCAAGCAGCGCATGAACTACACGCTCATGGGGGACAACGTCAACCTATGCTCGCGCCTCGAGGCTACCAACAAGGAATACGGCACCGGCATCATCATCAGCGAGTACACCTACGCCCAGGTCAAGGACAAGTTCATAGTGCGCGAGCTCGACAACATACGCGTCAAGGGCAAGAACAAGCCCGTCCTGATCTACGAGCTCGTCGACTGCCTCGAGTCCATAGAGCCGCCTGCCAGGCCGGCCTCGAAGTAGGGGGATGCTTGCTCTACGGCCTCTATAAACGGCGCCGGGGCTTAGGCGCGCATACGCCCGCCTACCGGGCGGGCGCTAAGCCGGTCGCCGGGAGCCTTATCCTGGCCACCCTGCTTCTCGTTTCCTGCGGAATCGACACCATAGTGTACCTGTCCCTCAAGGCTCGCGTTACGAGCTCGCTCGACGCGTCCTTCGTCTTCAGCGGCCCCCAGGTCATCGATGGAAACGACAGCAACTACTACCTAGGCTTGAACGTGTATTATAGGATATACGCGAGCGAAAGCGACGCGGCGAGCGACCTAAGCTCGCTAACGTCCAAGCAGAGCGCGACGAACGCCGTTCCCGGGGCCTACGTCGCGGCTTACCTGGCATCGGCGAGCGGCCTTGGCTACCAGAGGATCGTGCTTATCGACCCGGCGAACGGTGGCGCATCCGAACCGTTCCCGACGTTCGCCAAGAACGTCCTGCCGCCCGACGGATACATCGCCGTCAGCTTCCCGCCTAGCGGGGAACCTATCCTAGAGATTAACCTAGGGGCAGCGAGCACGGGGACGACGAGGTACTGGCTTCGTCGCGCGGTCACCAACGCGTCCGGCAATCTGCAGTTCTTGACGGCCCCCGTAGCGGGAGCCGCCGATTACCGATCCGGTACGGTCAGCGCGGATACGTACTACGTGCAGTTCTTCGCCGCAGGTTACGGCATGAACGATACCTTGGATGAGATCTACGGCGATGCCGTGTACCTAGGCCGGATAACGCTCAATCTCAATCTCTAGCGATGCGGTACGTAAAGGTGCGGTAGGCTAGGAAATTCAATCGCGGCGCGCGATGCGCGCGACTTCCGATAATGTATATTTGCAACCTCTTTTTTATAGTATGAGGCTTCCGCTTATTGTCTCCGTTCCGCTTGATGTTACGTCAACGCTCTGATTTCCTGACTGTCCGTGAAATTTTAATGTCGTACTGTTTATTCTTTCAATGGCCAGTACCGTAGTACTAGACATTAACCCCCCTACAACGCTAAGCACGTATTTCTGTCCTATGTTCAGATTGAGCCGCGCCTGAACGTCCGCATAGACCTTCGATTGTTGCTGATTATTCCATGCCATATGTACCAGCGCCGAGGACATAACTCGTACTTCCACAGGTGCGGCTCGCATCTCCGCATTTGTAAGCGGCCCCGTTACGCCATGAGTCGGCACTGACGCCAATGTCACAGGATGCGACGGTACCGAGGCCAGGGACACAGGCACAGCTGCCCCGCGTAGCTCCGCATTCGTCAGCGGCCCCTTAACACCTATCTTGGCATCCCCCGTAATCGCTTCTACGATTCCCGCGTCTATTGTTTCTACTGGCGCCGCTCGCATTTCTGCATTCGTCAGCGGCCCCGTCACGCCATGAGTCGGCACTGACGCCAATGTCACAGGATGCGACGGTACCGAAGCCATGGACACAGGCACGGCTGTCGCCCGCAACTCTCCATCAGTA
>CAZNNA010000235.1:0-5603 GCA_964573825.1 uncultured Treponemataceae bacterium | reverse complement strand
CTGGCCTCCTTCTACACGACCCGGGAGGACAATCTGGTGGCGGAGAACCGCCTGGACTTGACGGAATCCCGGGACGGTCTAGCCTGGAGCGAGCGGCTGTCCTTGAACCTGACCCTCCGGCCGTCCCGGACCTGGCTGGGGGACCTGGTGACCCTGCTCCTGGAGAAGTCCGGCTCCAAGCCCGAACCGGAGGAAGGGACCGGGCCGACCCTGGTTTCCGGATTCTGGGATTCCCTCCGGACCGCCCGCGGGCGGCTTTCCGAGGTCTGGGGGGCCTCCTTCCTGGTCAAGCGACCCTACGCCTACCAGGACCGGTTCGACGTCGAGTTTATCCAATCCTACGAGACCAAGTACGTGGTTTCCCAGAAAGCCAGCCTCTGGGCCCGCCTGGGCACCCGGCAGACCCTGAACCTCCTGGAGGGCGAGGATTTCTGGATGCTGGGATTCGAGCTGACCCTCGGCGCCCGGGTCATCTTCTGACGGCCCGCGATCGGGACCCCGGTCGGATCCGCCTGCCGCGGATCCCCGGAACCTTGACATGCCCTGCGCCCCGGGCCCATATTGAACCGCCATGAAAAGAAGACTCATCACCAGCGCCCTTCCCTACGTGAACAACATCCCCCACCTGGGAAACCTGATCCAGGTCCTGTCCGCGGACGTGTTCGCCCGTTTCTGCCGCCTCCGGGGCTACGAGACCCTCTACGTCTGCGGAACCGACGAGTACGGCACCGCCACGGAGACCAAGGCCTTGGAGGAGGGGATCACCCCCCGGGAGCTCTGCGACCGGTTCTTCGTGGTCCACCGGGACATCTACGCCTGGTTCGGCATCTCCTTCGACAAGTTCGGCCGCACCAGCACCCCCCAGCAGACCGAGATCGTCCAGGGCCTGTTCAAGGACATCGACGCCGCGGGATTCGTGAAGGAGCAGGCGATCGAGCAGCTCTACTGCGAGTCCTGCGGAAGGTTCCTGGCGGACCGCTACGTCCGGGGCACCTGCCCGCACTGCGCCTATCCGGACGCCCGGGGGGACCAGTGCGAGTCCTGCGGCAAGCTCCTGGATCCCACGGAGCTCAAGGAGCCCAAGTGTTCCACCTGCGGGGCCGCCCCCAAGCCTCGCTCCACCTCGCACCTGTACATCGACCTCCCGGCCATCCGGCCCAGGCTGGAGGCCTGGATGAAGGAAGCCAGCGTCAAGGGCTTCTGGGCCAACAACGCCGTCCAGATGACCCAGGCCTGGATACGCGACGGGCTCAAGGCCAGGGCCATAACGCGCGACCTCAAGTGGGGCATACCGGTGCCCAAGCCCGGCTACGAGAACAAGGTCTTCTACGTTTGGTTCGACGCTCCCATCGGCTACCTTTCCATAACCGCTACCGCCGGGGACGAGCGCGGCTTCGACTGGAAGGACTGGTGGATGAGCCCCGGCGACGTCGAGCTCTTCCAGTTCATAGGCAAGGATAATATTCCTTTCCATACCGTCATCTTCCCGAGCACGCTCCTCGGCTCCGGGCGCGACTGGACGATGCTCCACCACATGTCCAGCACCGAGTACCTCAACTACGAGTCCGGTAAGTTCTCCAAGTCCAAGGGCATAGGCGTCTTCGGTACCGACGTCATGGAGACGGGCATACCCGCCGACGTCTGGCGCTTCTACGTCTTCTACAACCGGCCGGAGAAGAGCGACGTTACCTTCACCTGGGCCGACTTCCTCGAGAAGGTAAACGGCGAGCTCATAGGCAACCTGGGCAACCTGGCCAATCGCACGCTGGCCTTCGTCCAGCGCTTCTACGACGGCGCCATCCCGGAGGGTCGGCCGAACGAGGCGTTCTGGAAGGAGGCGCGCGCGCTCGAAGCCGAGGTCGCCGCTCGCCTGGAGCGAGCCGAGCTGCGCGACGCCTTCCGTACTGCTTTCCAGGTAGCCGACCTCGCTAACAAGCGCTTCCAGGCCGAGGAGCCGTGGAAGGCCAGGACCGCCGATCCGGCCAAGGCGGCGAGCCTCCTATCGGACCTCTGCTACGTTCTCCGCGACCTGGCGGTCATGATGCACCCGTACATGCCCTCGGCCATGGATAGGCTCGCCTCGTTCTTCGGCCTGGCCGTCAGGAGCGGCCCCGGCGCGCCCGCGCCGAGCGAGGACGGAAGGACCGTCGTCTCCTGGGCCGACGTGGGCTGCCTCTCAGGGCTGTCCAAGGTGACCGAGGTCGGCGTCCTCTTCCAGAAGCTCGAGGCCGAGCGCGTAGACGAGCTGCGCGATCGTTACTCGGGTTCCCAGAAGGAGCGCGCCGAGCGCGATTCGGCCGCCTCGAAGCCCGCCCCTCGGCCCGCGGCGCCGAAGGCCGAGGCTCAGCCGGCAGCCGGGCCCGATCCGAAGCCGGCTACCGAGCCCAAGCCCGCCCCGTACGCCGAGTTACCCGTCGAGGAGCGATTCGCTAGGCTCGTCGACCTTCGCGTGGCCAGGATAGTCAAGATCGAGCGGCACCCCAAGGCCGATAAGCTGTATATCGAGACGCTCGACGACGGCTCGGGCGTCGAGCGCGTCATAGTCTCGGGGCTTGTGCCGTTCTATAAGGAAGAGGAGCTCCTGGGGCGTTCCGTCGTGCTCGTCAACAACCTCAAGCCGGCCAAGCTGCGCGGCGTCGAGTCGAAGGGCATGCTGCTCGCCGCCTCGCGCTCCGGCGCCGAGGGCAAGGAGGTCGTCGAGGTGCTCGACGCGCCCTGGGCCGCCCCGGGTACCCGCGTCGTCCTCGAGGGGCAGGACCCGTCAATCCCGGCCGAGGCCGAGATTGACGCCGACGCCTTCTTCTCCGTACCGATCGCGGCCAGGGACGGCAAGGCCTTCGTCGGCGCCAAGGCTCTCGCCGCGAACGGCCGCGCCTTTAGCCTTTCAAGGGTGGACTCGGGCGAGATAGGCTGACGACAGCCATGCGGGTAGAGTTACGCCGCGACGACGGCATCGCTACGGGCGTCGGCGGCGATTTCCTCCAGAGTCGCCTCTGGGCAGACTTCAAGGCCCAGGCCGGCTGGCGTTACGCGCGCTACCGTGCCTCTGTCGATGATGAGCCTGCCTTCCCGCTGTCGGTGCTCGAGCGGAGCCTCGGGGCCGGACTGCGCTTCGCCTACGTGCCCCACGGGCCTCTCCGCGCCCAGGGCGACGACCGTCAGGGCGACGGGGCTGAGCGGCGCAGCGAGCTCCTTGTCGGCCTGGCCGAGGCGCTTAAGTGCCTCCTGCCGCGTTCCTGCCTCTTCGTGCGCTTCGATCCGGCCTGGTACGTCGTCGAGGCTCCGACGGTCGAGGCTCCGACGGTCGAGGCTCCGACGGTCGAGGCTCCGACCGAGACCGAAGCGGACAGCCAGGGTAAGCGAGCGCCCTCGCGGCCGCTACTACTGCCTCCGCTCCGCAAGGCCTCGGACGTGCAGCCGCCTGACAGCGTCGTGCTCCGCGTCGATAGGCCGGAAGAGGAGCTGCTCGCGGGCATGAAGCCCAAGTGGCGCTATAACGTGAGGCTCGCCGAGAAGAAGGGGGTCGCGGTCTCGCCCGAGGGGGCGGAGGCGATAGGCGACTTCTACCGGCTGTACGAGGCGACGGCCGCCCGCGATCGCATCGCCATACACCCGCGCTCGTACTACGAGCGGCTATTCTCCCTGGCCGCCTCGAGCGAGGGAGAGCCGAGGGCCGACCTGCGGCTCTGGGTGGCGCGATACGAAGGCGCGGCCCTCGCCGCCATCGTGACGCTCTATTACGGGGAGACGGCCACGTACCTCTACGGCGCCTCGAGCGACGAGAAGCGAAACCTCATGCCGGCCTACGCCCTCCAGTGGGCAGCCATCAGGGCCGCGCGCGAGGCCGGCTGCCTCTGGTACGACTTCTACGGCATACCTCCCGTGGACGACCCCTCCCATCCCATGGCCGGGCTCTATCGCTTCAAGACCGGCTTCGGCGGGGAGGTTCGGCACTACGCCGGCGCCTGGGACTACGTCCTACGGCCGGCGACCTACGCGGCCTTCCGCGCGGCCGAGCGAGCCAGGCTCTTCTGGCACAAGGGTATCAAGAAGCGCCTCGGCGTAGCGCGCCCTCGATGAGGCCGCGCATGCCGCGCCTGAAGCGTCCCTCCAGGTCGGGCTCGCCCTCGAGCGAGCGCAGGAGGGGTACGAAGACGCGGTATACGAGGCGCCCGACGAGCCTCGATTCCTCGGCCCCGGCCGCCTTCCGTACGAGCATGGAGAAGGCGCGCATGTAGCGCCCGTGGAGCTCCTCGAGCTCGGGCGAGTCCTCGAGCTCGAAGGCGAAGAGGAGCTCGAGCCGAGCGCCGTGCCTACCGAAGAGCTCGAGGCATAGCTCGAGCAGGTCCTCCACGATGACCGCATCCATCGACAGGCGCCGATCGGCGAGCGCTATGGCGTCTTCCAGTATGGGCGAGGCGACGGCGCAGAGGAGCTCGTCCTTGGTCCCGAAGTGGTTGAACAGGGTGCGCCTGGCTATGTCGGCGCGCGCGGCTATCTCGTCCATGGACACCGCTCGGGCGCCCCGCTCTATGAATAGTACCGAGGCGGCCTCGATGATGCGCTCGTGAGCCTCGCTCTTCCTGCGTCCCGCCCTGGTCTCGCCCCGTTCCATACGGCCCCTTGACATCGAGAGTGGTGGATGCTACAAATGCACTATAGAGTGCAAATGTGCACTTGTAAATGCAATGCGTCTTCGAAAGGAATGACATGGCAACGCCGATCGCGATGATAGCCGAAAACGTATTCAATGTCGCGTACCTCATCTCCGTATGGCTGCTCGTGGCCCTCATGGGCGCTAGGCTGCGGAAGAGCCCCGAACAGGCTCTCGCTACGCGCTTTCTCCTGGCCTTCGCCCTGCTGGCGGCGGGGGATACCTTCCATGTCGGCTTCAGGGTCCTTACCGCCCTGCTCGGCGCGGCCAGGGCGACGATAGGTATCGCGGGCATCGAGTCGTCGCTGCTCGGGCTCGGCATGCTGGCTACGGCCTATACCATGACCGCTTTCTACATGGTCGTCGCGGACGCGCTCAGGCTGAGGCTCGGCGGGCGCTACGACGCCGGCTACGTCGCCGTTCAGGCGCTGCTCTTCGCCAGGCTCGTCATAATGGCGCTGCCCGGCAACTCCTGGGAATCGAGCGTCCCTCCCTACGCCATGGGGCTGGTACGCAACCTGCCCCTCGCCGCGGCCGGCATACTCCTGGCGCTACGTTGCCTCAAGGCCTCGGGGCGGGCTGACGATAGGACCTGGAAGGGCATAGGCTGGTCCATGGCGGCGAGCTACGGTTTCTATACCCCCGTCATCCTGTTCGCCGCCGCGGTTCCCGCCCTAGGGCTCCTCATGATACCGAAGACCGTCGCCTACGTGGTCATGGGCGTCGTGGCGTACAGGGGATTCTGGGGCGCCCGCTAGCGCGACCGGGCTAGCCGCCCGATTCCGATTGCCCGCCGCGCGTTCTGATGCTACAGTGTGCAGCTATGAACGAGGCAAGCATGGCGGCGGCAGCCGCGGGAGGCGCGGCCACCGAGGCCGCCGAGCTAGAGCGAAGGCGAGTCTTCAAGCGCAACAAGTGGATCTTCTCGATGAGCGGCATAGGGCGCGAC
>CAZNNA010000234.1:0-5683 GCA_964573825.1 uncultured Treponemataceae bacterium | reverse complement strand
CAGCCTCGAGCCTCCCTACGCCTAGAACGTCAATGGGTCGCTATGTCGGTACCGTTATCGCTGAAGGCGTTCGTCCCGCCCGCGGCTATCGTCACGGACGAGCTCCAGTTATCCACTCCTATGGTATTCTGCCTGATCCTGCTGTTCGTCAGCGCGAGGCTTCCGCACGTCGACTCCAGCTCTATTCCCGCGTAGGCGTACTCGACGTCGCAGTAGTCGAACTGGCTACCGTTCCCGTCGATGGAAATGCCGACCCAATCGTCCTTGGCCTTGACGGGCCTCGACGAGGTAAAGGCGATACGCGCGGCCGCTGTACCGCTAGCCTTCAGCGTACCACCGCTTCTGACGCCGAGGTAACCCGAGGCGTCGAAGGCTAGGGTCACGCCTGGCCGGAGCGTCAGCGTCGCATCCACGTGCATGTACGGTACTCGAATCGGCGCCTTGCTGACCGCCCAGGTCCTCGCGGCGCTTATCGTGTCGCCGCTGAAGAGTACGTAGGGTCGCAGGTTATCAGAGAAGCCGTTGGTATCGTCCAGGTCGAACGATGCGTTGATGGAGAGAGGATCGTCGTTCGACGCGAAGGTGTTAGAGGAGAAGGTCGCCATGCCCTTGGCCAGGTCCAGGTCGAGCCCGAGCCCGTTACCCCTGAAGGTAGACCCGATAACGCTCGAGAGCGAGCCGGTAATCTCCAGCCCCGTCTCCGCGTACTCCACGACGCAGTAGGCGTACGTGGAGCCGTTGCCGGCGTCGTCTATGCCGAGCCAGTCGCCCTTGGCCGGGGTCGCCTTGGAGGAGGTAAAGGTGATGGGCTTGTCGGCGGTGCCGGCGGCCTTGATCGAGCCCTGCGTATCGATGGAGATATAGGCTCCCGGCCCCATCACGAACTTGGTCCCGGCCTCGACCGTCCAGGTCGAGCTGATAGTCAGGTAACTATCTATCTTGTACGTTCCCGACTTGGTTACCGTCGGGGCCGTGATGGAGGTCTCCAGCTCCTTCATGAAGAGGCTATCGAAGAGGCCGCATCCCGTGAGGGCCATGGCCGCGAGAGCCATGCAGGCCGCGAGCGTTTTACTTTTCATATCGATGCTCCTTACCGCGATGATGGTCTATGGCTAGACGGCGTAAGCGTAGCATCGGGACGGGGCGTCAACTACACAACGGATTGTGAACGCGAGAAGACTATGCCCTCGGGGCCGGGGGTCACGGCCGTGACGCCGAGGGCTCGGTAGATGCGGTAGACGTGGGCCGACAGGGGACAGACGAGGCCGCGCTCTATGTTCCAGAGGGTATTGAGGTGGAGGCCCGCAGCCCCGGACAGGTGCTCGAGGCTCAGGCCGGCCTCGGCGCGCAGGTCCCGTATGGAGCGGCCCATCATGTCGATGATGGTAGCGTAGGGCATGCGCTGGATATCCGATCGCGGATAGTCCTCGGGGCCGAAGCCGAGGACTATGCGGTAGGCGCTGCCTTCCAGGATAAGCGTCCGGCAGCCGAGGGCCGCGAGGAGCCAGCACTGGGTGGCGCTGTTGACGTCGCGCTCGCCGCGCTCGAAGGCGGCCAGGGTGTTGGGATGCACGCCGGCGGCCTCGGCCAAGGCCTCGCGCGATAGTCCGCGCAGGAGCCTGGCGTGCTTAAGCTCAAGCCCCGTCTCCCGGAGGAAGTCGCTTTCCCTCGACGCGCCGACCGACCAGGGCACGGCCCTAGCTCCCGGCACCGGCGAGCCGCCAGTAGTCCGCGCGGCTCCGCTCCTCGAAGCCCGCCCGCCCGTACAGGGCTATGGCGGCGGCGTTATCCGCGTCGACCTCCAGCTCGACCTCCCGTACGCCGCGCCGCCCCAGCACCTCGAGGCAGGCGAGCAGGGCGTCGCGGCCGTAGCCCCGGCGACGGTAGGCCGGTACTATCCCGAGCCCGTAGACCATGGCGCGGGCCCCTCCGGCGCTAGCCGTGCCGGCGACGGCGGCCCCGGCCAGGCCGAGGAGCCCCACGGGCCCCTCGGCGGCCATGGCCAGGAAGGCCTCGCGCGAGGGATCGGCGAGCGCCGCCTCGCAGAAGGCCCGCGCCTGTTCCTCAGTCCCGCCGAAGACGGCGGACGACACGGAGGCCTCCTCGTCCAGGAGCTCTCCGGTCACGGGCACGAGGCGCACGCTCCCGCCCGACCTCGCGGCGGCGAGGGCCTCGGGGGCTAGGACCATGAGGCTCTCGCGATGGTCGAGGGAGGCCCCGAGGCGCGCGGCTATGGCGGCCCCGGACGGGGAGGCCTCCTCGCAGACGACGAGGACCGACTCGGCCCCGGCGTGCCTGAGGCGGGCCTCGAGGCCGCGGTAGAGGAGCTTGAAGACGCCCTGGCGCCTGAAGGCCGGGGCCACGCAGGCCCGTATCTCGCCCTCGGCCCGGCTCGGCGCGAAGGCCGAGGCGGCCCCCACGAGGAGGCGCGGGCGCGAGGCCCCGGGCGGGCTTGCCCAGGCCAGGAGCCAGGCCGGCATTCCGGGGTCGGCGTTCAGGTGGGTATCGAAGCGTAGGCGGGGATCGTAGCCGTCGGCCTCCAGGCACTCGCGTATAAGGGCCTCGACGAGAGGCCGGGCCTCCGCGCCGGGCAGGGCCAGCGCCTCGAGGCGTAGCTCGAGCTCCAGCCTCACGAGGAGCCGTCCTTGAGCCGCTCTATCTCGTCGCGCAGGAGCGCGGCCTCCTCGAACTCGAGGTTCTTGGCCTTCTCGAGCATCTCGCGCTCCAGCCTCCTGATCAGGGCCTGGCGCTGCTCGGGCACGAGGAGGTTGTAGGCTCCCTTGATGGTCTCGAGCTCCGTGCCTACGGTCTCCTCCTTCTCTTCCTTATGCCGCTGGAGGATATCGTGGATGGCCTTCTTGACGGTCGTCGGCGTTATGCCGTGGGCCTCGTTGTAGGCCACCTGGGCCGCCCTGCGACGGTCGGTCTCCCCTATGGCGATGCGCATGGCGTCGGACACCTTGTCGGCGTACATGACGACGACGCCCGCGGCGTTACGCGCGGCTCGCCCTATGATCTGCACGAGGCTCGTGGCGGAGCGCAGGAAGCCTATCTTGTCGGCGTCGAGTATGGCTATGAAGGAGACCTCCGGCAGGTCTATGCCCTCGCGAAGCAGGTTGATGCCTACGAGCACGTCGTACTCGCCCGTGCGGAGCTGCTTGAGTATCTCGACGCGCTCTATGGTCTCGACCTCGCTGTGGATGTAGCGCACCTTGAGGGACAGCGAGGATAGGTACTCCGACAGCTCCTCGGCCATGCGCTTGGTAAGCGTCAGGATGAGGCTGCGCTCGCCCGCGGCCACGCGCTTGCGTATCTCGGCGTAGATGTCCTCCATCTGGCCCTCGCTCGGCCGGACCGATATGAGGGGGTCCACGAGGCCGGTCGGGCGTATGAGCTGCTCGACGACGCGGGCGGACTTCTGCAGCTCTACCTGGCCGGGCGTGGCCGAGACGTAGACCACCCGCTTGCTGAGGGCCTCGAACTCGTCGAACTTGAGCGGCCGGTTATCGAGGGCGCAGGGCAGGCGGAAGCCGTAGTCCACGAGGGTCTGCTTGCGCGAGCGGTCGCCGGCGTACATGGCGCCTATCTGGGGAAGGCTCACGTGGGACTCGTCCACGAAGAGGAGGAAGTCGCCCGGGAAGTAGTCGAGGAGCACCGAGGGCCGCTGGCCCCGCGCGCGGCCGGACAGGGGGCCCGAGTAGTTCTCTATGCCCGGGCAGTAGCCCATCTCCTCGAGGAGCTCTATGTCGTACTCCACGCGCGTCTTGAGGCGCTGGGCCTCGACGAGCTTCTTGGCGGCCATGAGCTCCTCGTAGCGCCCGGCCAGCTCCGCCTTGATGCCCGCTAGGGCCCTCTGGACCATGGTCTCCGGCATGACGAACTGCTTGGCCGGGTAGATGACCGCGGCGTCGAGCTCCTCGACCACGGCCCCGGACACGGGGTCGAAGCGGCGAATGCGCGTGACCGCGTCGAAGTCCAGCTCTATGCGGTAGGCCTCCTTGGCGTAGGGCGGGTAGACCTCCAGCACGTCGCCTCGGTGGCGGAAGCGCCCCCGGTCCAGGACGGCGTCGTTGCGCTCGTACTGGAGCGACACGAGCGTGCGCTTGAAGGCCTCGGGATCGAGCTCCCGCCCCACGGAGGCCTCGGCCTTGAGCTCGCGGTAGACCTCCGGGGTGGCCAGGCCGTAGATGCAGGAGACGGTCGCCACGATGATGACGTCGCGGCGCTCCATGAGGCTGCGCGTGGCCGACAGGCGGTGCCGCTCTATCTCCTGGTTGATGTCCGCGTCCTTCTCTATATAGAGATCGCGGGTGGGCACGTAGGCCTCGGGTTGGTAGTAGTCGTAGTACGAGACGAAGTACTCGACGGCGTTATCCGGGAAGAAGTCCTTGAACTCCCTGAACAGCTGGGCCGAGAGGGTCTTGTTGTGACTGATGATCAGGGTCGGCTTCTGGACGGCCTCTATCACCTTGGCCATGGTGAAGGTCTTGCCCGAGCCGGTGACGCCCTTGAGCGTCTGGAAGCGATCGCCCGCGGCTATGCCCGCGGCGAGGGCGGCTATGGCCTCGGGCTGGTCCCCGGAGGGCTCGAAGGGAGCTACTACCTTGAACGGTTTCATGCCGTCCAGTATAGCGCCCCGGCGGCCGCTCGCAAAGCTACGATTCCGCTGTAACGAGCCTCGCCACGGCCCGCGCAGCCCCCTCCAGGTCGGCGGGCTCTACCGAGCCGACGCTCAGGCGCAGGTGCCCGTCCGCCGGCGCCCCCGGCTCGCGCCTGAAGCTCGCCTCCGCGGCGACGGCGTAGCCGGCCTCCGCCAGGCGCGCGGCCAGGCTGGTCGCCCTGACGCCTCGCGGTAGCCCGAGCCAAAGGTTGAGCCCGCCCTCGGGCGCTCGCCACGACAGCCCCGCGCAGCCCGAGTCGCCCGAGTCGCCCTCGGCGCCGAGGGCGGTCCTGAGGGCCGCTACGAAGCCGCGAGCCGAGTCGCGGTAGCGCGCGCGGAGGGCGGGGAGGCGCTCGTCGTAGCGTCCGCTCGACAGGAAGCGCTCGAGGACGCGCTGCATGAGCCCGCTCGTCGACAGGTCGACCGAGCGCTTGGCCGCCTCGATCCGCTCGCGGAAGGCGGGCGGGGCCTCGAGGCAGGCTATGCGCAGGCCGGGCAGGAGGGTCTTGGAGAAGCTGCGCACGTAGACGACCCGGCCGTCGCGGTCGAACGACCTGGCCGGGGGCGGGGGCGGCGCGTCGTGGTACAGCTCAGAGGCCTGGTCGTCCTCCAGGACGTAGAAGCCGTGCCTGGCCGCCATGGCCGCCAGCCGCTCGCGGGCGGCCGCGCCGTAGACGAGGCCGGTCGGGTTCTGGTAGCTCGGGTTGACGTAGACGAGCCGCAGGGGGCGCGCGGCCGCCAGGCGCTCGAGCTCGTCCAGGTCGAGGACGCCGGGCGTGAGCGGGATGGGCGCGACGCGGGCGCCGGCCGCCAGGAAGGCGTCGTAGGCGCCGCGGTAGCCGGGCGACTCGACCGCCGCCACGTCGCCTCGCCGCAAGAGAAGGCGGGCGGCCAGGTCCAGCCCCTGCTGGGCCCCTGACGTGACGTGTATGTCCAAGGGATCGACGCGGGACAGGCCGTCGGCGGCCAGCTTGCGGGCCAGGGCCTCGCGGAGCGGAGCGTAGCCGGCCGGCCCCTGGTAAT
>CAZNNA010000233.1:1775-5684 GCA_964573825.1 uncultured Treponemataceae bacterium | reverse complement strand
CCAAGCGCGGCATAGGCAACGGCATATCGCTCATCATCTTCTCCGGCATCGTGGCCAGGCTGCCTAACGCCATGTACGCGCTGTTCGTGAAGATAGGCGCGGGCGAGATAAACGCCGTGGTCGCCATCTTCGTGCTGCTCCTCTTCGTGGCGGTCGTGGTACTCGTCATCTTCGAGCAGCAGGGCCAGAGGAAGATACCGGTCAACTACGCCAAGCGCGTCGTGGGCCGCAAGATGTACGGCGCCCAGAACACCTATATCCCGTTCAAGATCAACCCCTCGGGCGTGATTCCGGTGATCTTCGCCTCGTCGCTCCTGACCTTCCCGCTCCAGATTGCCCAGAGCCTGGGCGGCGGGGCCAAGTGGCTGCGCGATTTCGCCTACTTCCTGAGGCCCGAGGGCGTCTGGTATAACGTCTTCTACGTGCTCTTCATCGTCTTCTTCGCGTACTTCTACACGCAGGTGTCGCTGAACCCGCAGGAGATAAGCAAGAACATACGGGAGAACGGCGGTTCCATCCCCGGCATACGCTCGGAGAAGATGGAGGAGTACCTCACCAAGATACTCAACCGGATCGTGCTCCCCGGAGCCCTGTACCTGGCGCTGATAGCGCTGATACCGACGATAGTGCAGCGGCTCTTCAGTTTCCCTAGCGAGCTATCCTACCTCCTCGGCGGTACCTCGATCTTGATCCTCGTCGGCGTAGACCTTGATACGATGTCCCAGGTAGAGGCGCAGCTCAAGATGCACCACCACGACGGCCTCACGAAGCGCGGCCATATCAAGTCGAGGAACCTCTAGCATGGTAGACGAGGGACGCCAGGGCGTGGTACAAAACTTTTTCGATATCCTACGGAGGAATCGGCTATGAAGGTCAGGACCAGCGTTAAGCGCATTTGCGATAAATGCAAGGTTATCAAGCGGAATGGAATAGTCCGCATTATCTGCGAGAATCCCAAGCACAAGCAGAAGCAGGGATGAGGAGGTAGGCCCCTATGGCACGTATAGCGGGAGTCGATCTCCCCAACAAGCACGTAGAGATTGCGCTCACGTACATCTATGGGATCGGTCGCACGAGCGCTCGCAAGATCTGCGAGGCGGTCAAGGTCGATCCGAACCGGAACATCAACGATCTCTCCAACGAAGAGGTCAACGAGCTCCGCAAGCTCATAGAGAACGACTACAAGGTCGAGGGACGCCTCCGCTCGGAGATAGCCCTCAACATCAAGCGGCTCATGGATATCGGCTGTTACCGGGGCCTTAGGCACCGGAGAGGCCTGCCCGTTCGAGGCCAGCGCACGCGGACGAACGCGCGCACGCGCAAGGGTAAGAAGAAGACCGTGGCCAACAAGAAGAAGGCCTAAGGAGGGTAGGACTCGTGGCTCAGGCTAAGAAACGCAAAGAGAAGAAGAGCGTATACGAAGGCAACGTCTACATCCAGGCGACCTTCAACAATACGATCATTACCGTTACCGACCTTAACGGTAACGCGATTTCGTGGGGATCCTCCGGCGGCTTAGGCTTCCGCGGCGCGAAGAAGTCCACCCCCTTCGCGGCGCAGTCTGTCACGGAGCAGGCGGTATCGAAGGCGCTCAACGTAGGCCTTCGCGAAGTGCACGTCTACGTCAAGGGTCCGGGCGTCGGTCGCGAGTCGGCCATACGGCAGCTCGGCGCGCTGGGGCTCAAGATCAAGAGCATCAGCGACGTGACGCCCATTCCGCACAACGGCTGCCGCCCCCCGAAAGCGCGCAGGATGTAAGGTAGGGGGAGAGATAGAATGGCACGTTATACCGGTCCCAGGTGCAGGCTCTGCCGCACCGAGGGTAAGAGACTGTTCCTCAAGGGCGACAAGTGCAAGAGCGACAAGTGCCCGATTAACCGCAAGCGGATGCCCCCGGGAAAGGATCCCAAGACCCGGCAGAAGAAGCAGTCCGAGTACGCCGTACAGCTCCGCGAGAAGCAGCGCCTCAAGAGGTCCTACGGCCTCATGGAGAAGCAGTTCCGGCTTACCTTCGAGGAGGCTCTCCGCATGCCCGGCAAGACGGGCGAGAACCTCTTCGCGCTCCTCGAGCGCAGGCTCGATAGCGTGGTCTACAGGCTTAGGTTCTCCACCAGCCGTTCCCAGGCCAGGCAGGTCGTCCTGCACGGACACGTGCTCGTCAACGGCAAGCGCGTGAACGTACCCTCGTTCATCGTCAGGCCCGGCGACACCATCGCCATCCACCAGGGATACAAGACCAACAAGGTCATCCTGGCGGCGCTGTCCGAGTACGAGAAGAGCGGAGTCATGCCTTGGCTGTCGCTCGACGCGGAGAAGATGGAAGGCAAGTTCAACGTCATCCCGCAGCGCCAGGACATTACCGACATGGCCGATATCCGCGAACAGCTCGTGGTCGAACTCTATTCAAAGTAAGGAGTGGACATGGCGCGAAAGAACCTGCTCAAGGGATTCAAGCGGCCGAAAGGCATAACGTACGAGCAGAGCGAGAGCTCTACCGACTACGGGAAGTTCATCGCCTATCCCTTCGAGCCCGGGTACGGTACCACTATCGGCAACACCCTGCGCCGCATCCTCCTCTCGTCCATACAGGGCTACGCCATCAGCGCCGTGCGCATAACGCGCCACGACGCCGATGGCGCCCAGCACGTGGTCTCGTCCGAGTTCGAGACGATACCGGGCGTGTCAGAGGACACCATCGAGCTCCTTAATAACCTAAAGCAGCTCAGGCTGAGCCTGCCGGACGATGAAGAGCAGGCGACCTTCCTCTACGAGTTCGAGGGACCGGCCGAGGTCAAGGGCGCCGACATCCAGAAGGATAAGGCTCTCAAGGTCCTGAACCCCGGGATGCATATAATGAGCCTGATGGGCGGCACCAAGCTCGACGTCGAGATCCAGGTCGACCTGGGTCGCGGCTACGTACCGAGCGAGGTGAACGAGAAGTACATAGAGATCGTGGGTACCATACCCATGGACGCTATCTTCTCGCCCGTCACCAAGGCCCGTTACGCGGTAGAGCCCACGAGGGTCGGCCATCGCTCCGACTACGACAAGCTCGTCCTGGAGGTGTGGACCGACGGCAGCATTAAGCCCGAGGACGCGCTCGCCGAAGCCGCCAAGATCGCCAAGGACCACTTCTCCATCTTCGTCAACTTCGACGAGGGCGAGGCCGGGATGGACGAGGAGAGCGACGAGCTCGACGAGCGCATCAAGGCGATACTCGCCACCCCCGTCGAGGAGCTCGAGCTGTCCGTCCGGTCCTCCAATTGCCTGAAGAACGCCAATATCAAGACGATAGGCGACCTGACGCGCAAGACCGAGGACGATATCGCCAAGACCAGGAACTTCGGCAAGAAGTCGCTGCAGGAGATCAAGGATCGCCTCAACGAGTGGAACCTCGGTCTGGGCATGACGGATTACACCGAGCTCAGGGAACACTTGAAGCTGGAGAAGCAGAAGGAAGAGATCCATGAACCATAAGAAGGGCTTTAACAAGCTTAACCGGAACGCCTCGCACCGCAGGGCGCTGCTCCGGAATATGGCTACCGTCCTCTTCAAGCACGAGCGCATCGTCACGACCAAGGCCAAGGCCATAGAGGTCAGGCGAGTCGCCGAGAAGATGATAACGAGGGCCAAGGAAGACAGCGTGCACAACAGGCGCGTAGTCGGGGAGAGGATTACCGATCAGGCCGTCCTCGCCAAGCTGTTCACCGAGATCGGCCCTCGCATGAAGGACCGCAACGGCGGCTACACGCGCATCCTCAAGGTCGGCTTCCGCGACCAGGACGTGGCTAGCATGGTCGTGCTCGAGCTGGTGGACTATAAGCCGGCGGAAGAGTCCAACAAGGACAAGAAGGCCGATAAGCCGAAGAAGGCCGAGCCCAAGGCCGCCTCCAAGGCCGCCTCCAAGGC
>CAZNNA010000233.1:0-1675 GCA_964573825.1 uncultured Treponemataceae bacterium | reverse complement strand
CCAAGGCCGCCTCCAAGGCCGCCTCCAAGGCGAAGAAGCCCGACGCCAAGCAGGACGCCAAGTCCAAGGCGCCTAGGGCCACCAAGAAGGCCGCCGAGCCTAAGGCCGCCGAAGAGCCCAAGTCGGCCGAGTAAGGGGAGTAACGATATGTCCAAGGCCCACCGTGGTAAGGGTATAGCCGATCAGCCGAAGGGCGGCAGGGGTACCTGCCCCGTCTGCAAGCACACCGGCGTCAAGCTGCTCTACGAGCAGGAGATAGACGGCGCCAAGACCAAGATCTGCAAGATGTGCAAGGCTACCATAGCCAATAAGAAGTAGGAGCGCGTAGCGCGTCCTCGCCCCCGTAACGGGGCGGGGATTCGCAACGTTCCAGCCGGAGGCCGCGTCATGAGCTCGGTCGACCGGTTCCGGGAAGGCCGCCGTGGAGCGGCCTTTCGTCGTATTCCAGCCTGGAGGTCTTACTATGGGCGCTAGGAGCGCCGTTTCACGAGGCGACGGGAAGCGCAGCGCCGAGGCGAGCGGAATGCTCTTCGGCGTAGGCGCTTACGGCCTGTGGGGGCTATTCCCCCTGTACTGGAAACGCCTGGCCGAGGTGCCGGCGGTGCAGATACTGGCCCATCGCGTCGTGTGGGCCTTCCTCCTGACCTTGGCCCTATCCCTCCTGCTCGGCCGGCGACGCGAGATGGCGGCCCTCTTCAGGCAGCCTAGGCGACTAATCGGTACCGTACTGGCCGGCGTCCTTGTCACGGCCAATTGGGGCATATACATATGGGCCGTGAACTCGGGCAGGATACTGGAGACGAGCCTCGGCTACTACCTCAACCCGCTCGTCTCGGTGGCCCTGGGCGGGCTCGTGCTCGGCGAGCGTATCGACAAGGGCGTTCTGGCCGCCTGCGGCATAGCGGGCGTCGGCGTGGCCATACTCGCGGTAGCCTACGGAAGGCTGCCGTGGATAGCCCTGTCGCTCGCCCTGACCTTCGCCCTGTACGGGCTCATCAAGAAGGTGGTGGCTCTCGACGCCCTGGCGGGCCTGGCCATGGAGACGGCCCTCGTCTTTCCCCTGGCCCTGGCCTACCTGGCCGTGGAGCAGGCGGGCGGACGCGGCGCCATCGGATCGACGGGAGTCGCGGAGCACGTCATGCTGGTACTGGCAGGGGCCGTGACGGCCTTCCCGCTCTTCCTGTATTCCGAGGGCGTCAAGCGCGTACCGCTGTCGCGCCTCGGCTTCCTCCAGTACATCTCCCCGACGTCCCAGCTCCTGCTCGGGATCTTCGTGTTCGGCGAGACCCTGGACCTTCCCCAGGTGGCGGCCTTCGGCTTCATCGTGACGGCCCTCGCGGTCTTCGCTATCACGAGGGCCCGCTACGGCTGGGCCGGCGGCGACGACTAGTTCCTGACGCTGACGACCTTGCCCCGCTTTATGACGGTGCCTACCACGTTCATGCCGACGTGGTAGGCAAGGTGGCGGTAGGACGGCGCGTCGAGTATCAGTATGTCGGCCAGCTTGCCCGGTTCCAGCGTTCCGCGGTCGGAGGCTAGCCCCAGGGCCGCGGCTCCGTTGAGCGTCATGGCGGTCAGAGTCTCCTCCATGCTCATGCGCATGTATAGCACGGCCAAGGCCGCCGCGAGCGGCATGGCCTGGCTATAGCACGAGCCGGGATTGAGGTCGCTGGCG
>CAZNNA010000232.1:0-5685 GCA_964573825.1 uncultured Treponemataceae bacterium | reverse complement strand
ACGGACTCGGTCTGCGAGAAATGCGGCAAGCCCATGGTCAAGAAGCTGGGCCGCTTCGGCTTCTTCCTGGCCTGCACGGGCTTCCCCGACTGCAAGAACACCAAGTCCATCCCGCTCGCCCGTTGCCCGCGGCCTGGATGCTCGGGCGAGATAGTGGCTCGCCGCAAGGCCAAGGGCCGCGGCCGGGAATTCTTCGGCTGCTCGCGTTACCCCGAGTGCGACTTCATCACGTACTATAAGCCGACAAATAGCTACTGCCCCAAGTGCGGTTGGTTCCTCGTCGATCGCTTCGACAAGAAGCGCGGGTCGTACAAGGCCTGCATCAACCCCGACTGCGACTATCTCCATAGCCAGGACGAAGAGCATGGCGACGCCGACTGAGTCGTACCTGGCCTATATCGAGGCGATACGATCCCTGTCGCCCCGCACGGTCGCGGCCTACCGCGACGACCTCAGGCTCTTCGCCGAATCCCTCGACGGGACGGGGCGGGCCCCCGAGGCGGCCGACGCCGCCGACGTGCGGGCCTTCGTGGCCATGCTCGTGCGGGCCGGGCGTTCCACCGCCTCGGTCAACCGAGCCCTGTCGGCCGTCAAGGGCTTCTTCCGCTACCTCGTACGCTACGGCCTCGCCGAGGCTAACCCGGCCAAGGATATCGAGTCGCTGCCCCTGGCGAGGACGCTCCCGGCCTTCATGTTCGAGGGCGAGATGGCCGGTTTCCTCGACGCCCTTCCCGACGACGGGTTCGCGGGCTCCCGCGACCGGGCCATCCTCGAGACGCTGTACAGCACGGGCTGCCGCGTCTCGGAGCTAGCGGGCCTCTCGCTGGCCGACGTAGACCTGAACGCCGCCCGGGCTAAGGTCAGGGGCAAGGGCTCCAAGGAACGCGTCGTCTTCCTGTCGGGACCTGCCGTCGACGCGCTCCACGCCTGGCTCCCGTACCGCGCCGCCCGCCTAGCCGAGCGGAGCGACGGCAAGGAAATTGGCGCGCTCTTCCTGAACGCGGCCTCGGGCCCCCTGTCCGTCCGGGGCGTCTCCCTCGTGGTGGAGCGGCGGATGCTCCGATCCGGCCAGCGCAAGCGCCTGTCGCCCCACGGCTTCAGGCATTCCTTCGCCACGCACCTCGTCTCCGGCGGCGCCGACCTGCGGACGGTCCAAGCCCTGCTCGGCCACGAGAGGCTGGCGACGACCCAAGTGTATACCCACGTAGACATGGCGAGGCTCCGTTCCGTATACGACGGGGCCCATCCCCACGCCGCCAGGCGCAAGGACTCGGGCGGCGAGCCAAGGACAACACGATGACCAAGATACGCAGCACTACCATCATAGCGGTCCGTAAGAACGGCCGCGTGGCCATGGCCGGCGACGGCCAGGTGACCATGGGCGAGACCGTCATGAAGAGCAACGCCCGCAAGGTCAGGACCATCTACGACGGCCGCATCCTGACGGGCTTCGCCGGCGCGACGGCCGACGCCTTTACCCTCCTCGAGCACTTCGAGGTCAAGGTCAAGGAGCACCAGGGCGACCTGACCCGGGCTGCCGTGGAGCTGGCCAAGGACTGGCGAACGGACAAGATGCTCCGCAGGCTCGAGGCCCTGCTCCTCGTCGCCGACCGGGAGAAGACCCTGCTCCTGTCGGGCACCGGCGACGTCATAGAGCCGGCGGGCGACGCCATAGCGATAGGCTCGGGCGGAAACTACGCCTACGCCGCCGCTCTCGCCTACCTGGATTCCAGCGACCTGTCGGCCGCCGACATAGCCAGGCGCAGCCTGGCCATAGCCGGCGGCATATGCATCTATACCAACGACAGGGTGCTGGTGGAGGAACTGTCGTGACGGAGGATTTCGACGTCTTCACGCCCCGGCGAATAGTCGAGGAGCTCGATCGCTATATCATAGGCCAGGACAAGGCCAAGCGCGCGGTGGCCATAGCCCTGCGCAACCGCCTGAGGCGCAAGCGCCTCCCGGAGGCCGTGCGCGAGGAGATAGCCCCCAAGAACATCCTGATGGCGGGCCCGACCGGCGTAGGAAAGACCGAGATAGCCAGGCGCCTCGCGCGGCTCTGCGGCGCGCCCTTCGTCAAGGTCGAGGCGACCAAGTACACCGAGGTCGGCTACGTGGGCCGCGATGTCGAGTCGATGGTGCGCGACCTGGCCGCCGCCGCCTACCGCATGGTCCTCGAGGAGATGCAGGCCAGGGTCAATGAGGACGCCGAGCGCCTCGTCGAGGAGCGACAGCTCGATATCCTCCTGCCGGGCCTCGGCCAGCCGGCCCCTTCCGCGGGCGGCCCCGCCGACGCCGCGGGCTCCGCGCCGGGGGCCGAGGCCCGGCCGCGCCTGGCTCCCGGCCAGGGCTCCGATACGCGCGAGAAGTTCCGGCGCATGCTGCGCGACGGCGTCCTCGAGGACAAGGAGGTCGAGGTCCAGGTCGCGAGCCAGTCGGCCCCGTCCATTGAGATGATAGCCGGGCAGCAGATGGAGGACCTCGAGTCGGCCTTCTCGGGTATCGCGAGCATCTTCGGCGGCAAGAAGAAGAAGCGCCTCGTCAGCGTCAAGGAGGCCAGGAGGATACTCCTCGAGGAAGAGTCCGAGCGCCTCGTCGACAAGGACAAGGCCCACGCCGAGGCCCGCGAGCGCGTGGAGCAGTCGGGCATCGTCTTCATAGACGAGATAGACAAGATCGCCACCCGCGAGGGCGCCCGCTCCGGCGGGATCGACGTCTCGCGCGAGGGCGTGCAGCGCGACATCCTGCCCATAGTCGAGGGCTGCAAGGTCAATACCAAGTACGGCGTCGTCGACACCACCCACGTACTCTTCATCGCGGCCGGAGCATTCAACGTCAGTAAGCCCTCCGACCTCATTCCGGAGCTGCAGGGGCGCTTCCCCATTCGCGTGGAACTCGAGGCCCTCTCGGCGGCGGACTTCAGGCGCATCCTCACGGAGCCGGAGAACGCCCTCGTGACGCAGTATACCCAGCTCCTGGGAACCGAGGACGTTCGGCTGGTCTTCGAGCCGGAGGCAGTCGATAGGCTCGCGGCCATAGCCGAGCGGGCAAACGCGCGTACGGAGAACATCGGCGCCAGGCGGCTCCATACCATCATGGAACGGCTCCTCGAGGAAGTCTCCTTCCAGGCGCCCGAGATGGGCGGCCGGGAGCTGTCGATAACCGCCGCCTTCGTCGAGGAGCGCTTCAAGGGGGTCTTCGAGACGGAGGACCTGGCTAAATTCATACTCTAGGACGCGACCTGCCGCCCGTCGGCGGTAAGAAATGCGTTAGGGCGCCCGCGAATCGGGCCGATATGGTAAGGTGAGGGGGCCTAGGGGCCCCGGGGGAGGTAGAAGGCTATGCTGGAGAGTACGACGTTCGGCAGGACCGTGGACCTGCTGCAGAGGGGCATGGACGTATCGTCCCTGCGCTACGGCGTCATCGCCGATAACATCGCCAACGCCGACGTACCGAACTTCAAGCGCTCGGAGATCAACTTCGAGGCCTCGCTCAAGCGCGCCATAGACTCGGAGAAGCGCGAGCCCCGGCTCCAGCTATCCACGAGCGAGCCCGGGCACATCGCGTCCTGGAAGCGGAGCGACTGGCGGGAGGTCTCGCCCCGGCGCGTCCTCGATTACCTATCGACGACCAAGAACAACGGCAACAACGTCGACCCGGAGAAGGAATTCATGGACTCGCTGCAGAACCAGCTTAGGTACACGCTGATGACGCAGGCCGTGTCCTTCGAGTTCAGCCAGGTCAACCAGGTTCTCAAGTAGGAGCGTAGGGCATGGGCATGTTCACGAGCATCAACATAGCGGCGAGCGGCATGACGGCCGAGCGGCTTCGTCAGGACGTGATAGCCGATAATATCGCCAACCAGGCCACGACGCGCACGCCCGAGGGCGGTCCCTTCAGGCGTAGCCGCGTGGTCCTGCGGCCCAAGACGGACACGCCGTACTTCAGGCTGCCCTTCCTGCCGGACCAGTGGGACGGCGGCGCCGGCAAGGGCGTCCGCGTCTCCGAGATCCAGAAGGACTACGCCGCCGAGACCCGGCTCGTCTACGACCCGACCCACCCCGACGCCATCAAGGCGGGGCCGCGGGCCGGTTACGTGGAGATGCCCAACGTCAACGTCGTCACCGAGATGGTGGACCTCATAGCCGCCTCCAGGGCCTACGAGGCCAACGCCCAGATAGCCAACGGGGCCAAGGCCATGTTCATGAAGGCCCTCGAGATAGGACGGTAGGCCATGGCATCCATCATCGACACGGCGGGATTGTCCCGGACGCTCGGCGTGCAGCCGGTCGCCGGCGGCTCCCTGACCGGGGCCACGCCCGTAGGCGGCGACAGGCTCAGGCTGTCGCGGGCCGATCCCCGGCACTTCGCCGCGGGCGGCGGAACGCCTCCCCTCGGCGAGGAGGGCCCGGCGAGCTTCGAGGCGGCCATGCTCAAGGCCCTGGACGGCGTCAACGCCTCTCAGCTCGACAGCTCGGCCAAGATTGAGGCCATGATAGTCGATCCCGATTCCGTCGACGCCCACGACGTGACCATATCGATGGCCAAGGCATCGATGTCCTTGAACATCACCCGAACGGTGCTCGACCGCGTGGTCAGGGCATGGAAGGATATCATTAATACGCGATGACGTTACGGCCCTGACGGTCTAGCGTCGTTCGTTCTTCTGGGAGGGGGAACATGAACGAATGGCTGAAGAAGACTCTCGAGCGCCTCAAGACCCTGTGGGGCTCCTGGAGCCTCGTCCAGAGGCTCATACTCGTCGGCGTGGCCCTGGCCCTCGTGGCGGGCATAGTGGTGCTCGCGTCGGTCTCGGGCGCGCCTACCCAGGTCCGCCTCATCAACACGCCCATACGGGGCGACGACGAGCTCAGGCTCATCACCTCGCGCCTCGACGAGGATGGCATTCCCTTCACCGTGGGCGAGGGTAACGTCCTCTACGTAAAGGACGAGGCGACGCGCGCCCGCGCCAACGCCCTCTTGCTGCGAGAGGACCTCATCCCCAAGGGGACCGACCCCTGGGCGGTATTCTCCATCGACCGCTTCACGGTCACCGACTTCGAGCGCAACGTCAACCTGCGCAAGGCGGTGATCCTGGAGGTCACCAAGCACATCGAGTCGATAGCCGACATCGACAAGGCCAACGTGGTCATAGAGATGCCGGAGCAGGAGCTCTTCTCCGCCGACCAGAAGCCCGTCACCGCGAGCGTCATCATCTATCCCAAGCCCGGCTCGGACATCTCGACCAACCGCAAGAAGCTCGAGGGCATCCAGAAGATCATACGCTTCGCCGTGTCGGGCCTCAGCGCCGAGAACATCGTCATCACCGACCAGAACGGCCTGCAGCTCAACGACTTCGCCGGCCTCGAGGACTTCGACCGCATCGAGCGCACCAAGCGCGAGCAGCAGCTCGTCCAGAAGCAGGAGGCCTACTACCGGGCCGCCGTGCTCAAGGCGCTGCAGAATACCTTCACCGCCGACCGGGTACGCGACCTCAACGTCAAGATAGCCATGGACATGAGCAAGAAGAGCGTGTCCACCGAGGAGCACTTCCCCTTCACGCTCAAGCCGGACAATCCCTTGACGCCCTACGACGACTCCGACGTGAGGCCGTCCGTGACGCTGTCGACGGAGAAGACGAGCTACGAGTACCAGGGCACGGGCTTCAACCCCGAGGGGCCGGCA
>CAZNNA010000231.1:0-5798 GCA_964573825.1 uncultured Treponemataceae bacterium | reverse complement strand
GGGATATCCTGCCCGGCGACCTACTAGCCGGATCTCGCTTCAACGTACAGACGTCGCTCTGCCTTACTAAGCGGGAGCAGGCCGACTTCGATAGGCTCGTCCTTGGAAAGAAGGGCGCGAGACAGGCCGCCATAGACTTCCATAACCATGGCTACGGCAACGCGGGCGCGACGAGCGGCCACCTGATTCCCGGCCACGAGCGATTGCTCTCCATCGGGTGGAAAGGCGTACGAGCGGAGGTGGACGCCGCCTACGCGGCCTTAAGCCCGGAGGAGCGCGGAGGAGCCAAGGGCGCCGAGCTACGCGCCATGATGACGGCCACGGATATGCCGCGGGAAGTAGCCGCCGCCTATGCAGAGGCCTGCGACTCGCTCGCCTCGAGGACCGAGGACTCCGGCAGGCGCTCCGAGCTCAGGCTCATGGCCGAGACGCTTCGCCGCGTCCCCTGGGAGGCGCCCCGCGACTTCCGCGAGGCCGTACAGGCGCTTTGGCTCAATCACATGCTCGTCATGTCCGACGAGAACTACCCGGGGCCGGGCGTCTCCTTCGGCCGCGTCGACCAGTACCTCCTGCCGTACTGGGAACGGTCGAGGTCGGCGGGCATGACGCGCGAGGAGGCCAAGGATATCCTCGGGTGCCTATGGTTCCACTGCAATACTGCCTACGACGCCCAGATACGATCGGGTAACAACGGCATCACGGCCGGCTTCGGCCAGCTCTTCAGCCTCGCCGGCCTCGGTCCGCGGGGACCGGACGGCGCGCGGCTCGACGCGACCAACGACCTGACCTGGCTCTTCCTCGAGGTCATAGACGAGATGTCCCCGATTCTCGAGCCGAAGCCGAACGTACGGCTCCATAGGGGCACGCCCGAGGTCCTCCTCGATCGCGTCGTCGACATGATAGAGGCGAGCCAGGGCGCTCCCTTCCTCCTGAACTTCGACGAGCGCTCTATGGCCGGCATGATGCGCGAGGCCAAGGAGGCGGGCGTGGAGGGCCTCGTTAACGCGGGGAATGTCCACGACTACGCCTCCGTCGGCTGCCTCGAGAATACCATGGTCGGTAACGACCGCTCGGGCACCGTCGATTGCAACCTCAACCTTTTAAAGGCGGTAGAGCTTGCGTTGACCGGCGGCCGAGACCTCCTGCCCTTCAGGGACGCCATGACGGGCAGGGTGGAGCGGCCGCTACAGGCCGGGCCGGCTACCGGCGACGCGCGGAGCCTCGCGACATGGGAGCGTTTCTGGGAGGCCTATGAGGAACAGACCCGGTACATCGTTAGGCGCATCGTCGGGCTCTACGAGCGCTCCGAGTCCATACGTGCCCGGTTCTTCCCCACTCCCTACCTTTCCTGCATGGTCAAGGGCTGCATAGGGAAGGGCGTCGATATCAACGCGGGCGGCGCCGAGCTCGGTTTCGTCACGATAGAAGCCGTCACCTACGCCACGACGGTCGATTCCCTCCTTGCCATTAAGTACCTCGTCTACGATAAGAAGGAGTGCACCCTGGCGGAACTCGTCGAGGCTCTCCGATCGAACTGGGGAGGAGGCGATAAGGCCTTCGCCGTACTGAGGGCCAAGGCCCAGAACCGCGCCCCAAAGTACGGACGCGACGACGAGGAGGCCGACGCCATGGGCAAGGCCGTCATGGATCTCTGGTGCGGCGAGACCTGGAAGCATACGACGGCGAGCACGGGACGTCGCTTCAGGCCCGGCATGCTATCCTGGAACTACTGGGCGGGCGACGGCTACGTCATGGCCGCGAGCGCCAACGGCCGAGCCAAGGGGCAGTTCCTGTCGAACGCGATCTGTCCCTCCAACGGCGCTGACACGGAGGGGCCGACGGCCAACGCCAACTCCGTCGGGCGAGTCCTGGGAGGGCGAGCGGCCAACGGTTCGGCCGACGAGGGCGACCTCGGCGGCTATTACAATTGCCTGCCAAACGGGGCCAGCCATACTATCACCTTCAATCCGTCGATCCTGCGCGATACCGAGCACCGGGCCAAGTTCAAGGCCTTCCTCCGGGGCTACGCCGAGCAGGGCGGAACGGCGCTCCAGGTCAATATGCTCGATCCGGAGATGCTCAAGGATGCCCAGGAGCACCCGGGCGACTACCGGCATCTCCTTGTCAGGGTGACCGGCTATAACGCCTACTTCACGTCGATAGGCAGAGAGCTCCAGAACGAGGTCATAGCCAGGGTGAGCCATGGCCGCTTCTAGCGCCGGGGGTAGCAACGGCAAGGCCTCGGGCCTCGTCCTCAGGATACAGCGCATGTCGACGGAGGACGGTCCCGGACTCAGGACCACCGCCTTCCTCAAGGGCTGCCCCTTGTCCTGCGCTTGGTGCCATAACCCTGAAAGCATAAGCGCTAGGCCAGAGCCTCTCTGGACAGCCTCGCGATGCATGGGCTGCGGCTCATGCCTAGCAGCCTGCGATAGGCGAGCGCTCAGCGTGAAGGACTCGGGCGGACTCCTGATCGACAGGCTCGCGTGCGGCGCCTGTCAGGCTGAGGGCCATCCATGCCCGGCGGCCGAGGCCTGCCCGACGGAGGCGCTCGAGTTGCTCGGTAGGCGCCTGAGCGCCGAGGCGCTGGCCTTGGAGCTGCTCAAGGATGCGGCCTATTTCCTCAATTCGGACCGCGGGGGCGTTACCCTCTCGGGCGGGGAGGCGAGCGCCCAGCCGTCCTTCGTACTCGAGACGCTCGAGGCGCTCAGGCGAGCGGGAATACATACGGCCCTCGATACCTGCGGCTACGCGCCCTGGGCGAGCCTCGCGTCGCTCTACCCCGAGGTAGACCTTGTCCTCTGGGATCTCAAGGAACTGGATTCGTCGTTCCATGCATCGTTTACCGGCCAAGGCAACGAGCTCGTCATCGATAACTTCAGGCGAACGGCGGAGGCCATGGAGCGTAGTGGTAGGCCGGGAGCCATGTGGATACGAACGCCTATCATTCCGGGGGCGACGGATCGAGAGGAGAACCTGTACGGGCTCGGCCGCCTGATCGGCGCGGTAGCCCCGCCCAGGCTCGAGCGCTGGGAGCTGTGTGCCTTTAATAACCTCTGCGCCGATAAGCATTCGGCGCTCGGCCGAGACTGGGCTTACTCCGGAAGGCCCCTCTGCGAGCCGGAGGTAATGGCGCGGCTCGCGGAGGCCGCCAGGTCAGGCCTCGAGGCCGGATCCGCGGAACGCGTTCCCGGTAGGGAAGCGGTTAGCCTCGATTGCGTATCGTGCACCGGGGCGACTCGATTAGCGGCTGAAAGGATGGAACAATGCGTACGACCATGAGCGACGTGGACCGATCGGCCTTTGCCCCTAGCGAGAAGATAGCTATCGTCGCGACCCTGTCGGAACAGGGAGAGCCTCATGTAAGCCTGCTTACGAGCCTCATGGCGACGGGGGAGTCGAGCCTGACGATAGGGGAATTCTCTCGAGGGCTGAGCAAGCGCAATATGGCCGCGAGGCCTGCCGTCGGCTTCCTCGTGATGGGCCTCGATCGGCGCCTCTGGAGGGGGAAGGCTCTCTGGCGGCGACTGGCTAAGGAAGGCCTGGAATACGCAGCCTATAACGAACAGCCTATGTTTCGATATAATAGCTACTTCGGCATAAATACGGTTCACTATCTCGACCTCGTCGGCCTCGAGGGGCCGAGGCCCTTGCCCATGGGTGCCATTGTCGCCTCTTCTCTCTCGACGATAGCCTTGCTCGGCAAGGCTAGGCCGTTAGCGGAAGGGCCTTCCATCCTGTCCCCCTTCGTACGAGGTATCATAGATGCGCTCGGTTCGCTCAACTTCCTATCGTGGATAGCGGCCGACGGATTCCCCATGATCGCTCCCGTGGTTCAGGCGCGGAGCGCCGGAGCCTCGCGCATCGCGTTCACGAGGGGCCCGTGGCGAGCCGATATCGAGGCGATACCCGAGGGAGCCATGGTGGGGGTCTTCTCTATGAACCTCGGCATGGAAAGCTTCTTCGCCAGGGGTCGCATGACGCACAGGGTAGGGGGCGGCATCGTTGCCGTCGACCTGGATTACCTTTATAATTCCGCTCCGCCCTGCCATGGGCAGGTCTACCCGCCCGTGGCGATAGGGGCGACGACGGAGTTCTAATGAAGGCTGAGCATTTGTCGCGGGTAGACGCCAAGTCCCTTAAGGCGCATTGCATCGAGACCCTCGAAGGGCTCATCCTGTCCGGCGAGCTAGCGACCGGAGAGTACCTGCCCGCCGAGAGGGAGCTTGCCGAGCGCCTCGGCATATCGCGGCCGGTGGTCCACGAGGCCATCGTCGACCTATCCTCCCGCGGGTTCCTTCGCGTCGAGCCGCGCAGGGGCGTTCGCGTCGCCGACTACTGGCGTGAGGGCACGCTTGCCGTATTCGAGTCGATAATCCTGCATAGCGACGGGGCGTTCGCGCCCGACGTGCTCGCGGATCTCGTCGCCTTTAGGCGCCTCGTGGAGGTCGAGTCCGCGAGGCTCGCGGCTCGGCGTAAGGGCGGCTCGGAGCTCGCCCGGCTCGAGTCCACCCTGGCCCGGGAGGAGTCCCTTGAAGCGGCGGGCCCCGAACGGGCCGAGCTCGATGCGACCTTCCATCTCCTCGTCGCCGAGGCGTCGGGCAATCGCGCCTTCCTCCTCGTGATGCACAGCATACGGCCGGTATACGATCGCCTCATAGGCAGGTTCTACGCGCGACGCCCTGATACGGCGCGCGTCCTCGCGTACCATCGCGATCTCGTGACGGCGATTCGACGGGGCGACGAGGAGGCCGCGGCCAGCGTTACTGCGGCCATGCTCGAAGACGGCGCCAGGGTCTTGCTCGAGGCAACCGGGGCTTAGGGTTCCTTAATCGGTTCCCCCACGCGAATCCACGTCAGCTCGTGCTTGTTGTGCCAGAGGTGGAGCACCCGGGACCCCGGTATGCTCGCGAAGCGGCGCGTGGTTTCCCGGTCCCAGTCCTTGCCTTGCATCTTGATCGTGCAGATGAAGTTCCTGGCCAGGCCCGACTCGAGCCAGAGGGAGACCCAGTCATAGAGGGCGGGCGGGTAGCAGATCACGTCGGAGCATAGCCAGTCCACGGGACCTATATCCTCCGGCTTCAGGGTGAAGGCGTTGTGCTTCATGTAGCTGACGCCGGGCATGGCCGCGACGCGCTCGTCGATGGGCGCCCTGTCTATGGCGAGGACCTCGGCGCCGAGGCCCGCTAGCGCCCAGGTCCAGCCGCCCGGGCAGGCCCCGGCGTCGAGGCAGCGCTGCCCCGGGCCGGGCAGGGCGCCCGCCATCACGAGGGCCTCCCAGAGCTTGCGGTAGGCGCGGCTCGGCGGCCCTACGCTGTCCTCGGCGAAGGCGAGCTCGCCGTTCGGCCAGGGACTCGTACAGGCGGCCGAGGCGAGGAGCGTGTGCTCGTCGAGCAGGGTAAAGGCGCCCATGGGCGCCTCGGGCGCGCCGAGCGGGAAGGCCTTGGGCTTGGACGGCAGGGGCGGGAGGGCCTCGGCGATCAGGGCCGTGCGCCTGGCCAGGCGCGTGGGGTAGGGCGCCCAGTTACGCTGCAGGCCGCGGAGGAGGCGAGCCGCCTCAGATATGGAGCCGAACTCTGCGGTAAAGGGGCGCCTCCAGACGTTGCGGACCCAGTAGGCGGGAAGCTCGGGGCCCATGACCGTGAGGAGGTCGCCGTCGCGCCTATAGGGCTCGGGAAGCTCGCCCTCCAGGTGATGGGTAAAGGTAGGAGCGGCGTGGTAGCAGGCTGCGTCGAGCATGGTAGGTTGGCCGCTCATATGAACTTATGCTCGCGAGCCGCCTCCATGGGGCGGCGGTT
>CAZNNA010000230.1:0-5851 GCA_964573825.1 uncultured Treponemataceae bacterium | reverse complement strand
GAGGGCTATGGAGGCCAGGGCGAGCCAGAGGGCGGCCCAGGCTAGGGAGGCAGGCAGGGAGGCGCGGCGGCGCCCGGGCGCGCTCGGCTGGGGACGGCGCTCGATGAGCCCCGAGGATGGACGCGCGATGAGCTCGGGAGATAGGCCGCCGGGAGTATCGCCGGCGGTATCCTCGCCGTACCCGCCGTACCCGACGCCGCGGCCATCGAGGCCCCGCCCCGCGGGCTCGCCGTCGGCCGCGCCGGGGGAGCCGAGTCCGGGCACGGCTAGGGGCTCGGCGGGGCGAGGCTCCGGGGCCGATTCGGCGCCGGGTCGCCTCCCGAGGCCGTCGGAGCGCAGGAAGGAGAACCAGGCGACCGCTAGGCAGGCGAGCATGGCGAAGGGCAGGAAGACGGATAGGTAATAGGAGTTTCCGAAGCCGAATAGGGCCAGGGCCCAGGAGAGGGCGGTGCAGGACAGGGCGACCGCCGCGCCGTAGGCCAGGGCTAGGGGATCGAAGAAACGCCTCATGCCTACTCGCCTCCATTCAGGGAGGCCCAGTATGGGAAGGGCCGGGGCGCCTTGTCAAGGAAAGCATGGCCGGACATTATACGAGGATGAGCACCGATACCCTCGGGCGGGAATCCCGCCTCGCCTCTCGCCTGGACGCCATCGCGTCCCTACCCGGCTCGGAGATCGCCGGCCTCGCGTTCGTAGCGCTCGAGGACGGCGAGCCGGCCCTCGAGCGTTACCTAGGCCGCCGCCGCATAGTCCCCGGAAAGCCGGCCCTTGATCTGCCCATCACGGCCGAGACGCGCTTCCGCGTCGCCTCGATATCCAAGCCCTTCGTGGCCCTGGCCTGCCTCGTGCTGGAGGAAGAGGGCCTCATCGACCTCGAGGCCGACGCCTCCGAGTACCTGGGCTGGCCACTGCGCAATCCGGCCTATCCCGACGCCGTCATAACGCCGGCCATGCTCCTGTCTCACACCTCCTCGATCAGGGATATCGACGATTACGTCCTTCCGCCCGGCCGGCCGATACGATCCTTCTTCGAATCGCCGAGCCCGGCTCGCTTCGCGGGCGCCTGCCGTCCGAACGGGGCAAGGGGCCAGGGCGACGCGCCCGACCCGCGCCTGGCGCCGGGGCGCTACTACGAGTACTGCAACCTGGGCTACGGCCTCTGCGGTACGATGCTGGAGCGGGCGACGGGGCAGCGCTTCGACCTACTCATGCGCGACCGAGTCCTCGAGCCCCTGGGCATAGGCGGCTCGTTCAACCCGCGGCTCCTGTCGGACGAGGGCCTTACGGGCCTATCAGCCCTCTACCGCAGGGGTCTCGAGCCTGGCTCCTGGGACGAGCGCGGCGACTGGCTGGCCCAGGTCGACGACTGCCATGGGCGCCGCCCGACGGCGTCCCCGAGCGACGAGGAGATAGCCGCCTACGTACCCGGCACGAACGCCAGCTGGCTATCGCCCCAGGGAGGCCTCCGCGCCTCGGCGCTCGAGGTCGCTCGCCTCGCGACGCTGATCATGGACGGAGGGCGGATCGGCGGACGGAGAGGAGAACGGCGCTTGTTATCGGAGCGCGGCATAGACCGCATGAGACGAACGCGCTGGGCCTACGATCCGGCCGCAGGGAACGGCGCCCTGGAGAACGGCCGCGACCGATCCTGCGGGCTCGGGTGGTTCAGGACCACCGACGCGGCCGACGGGCGCGGCTCCGACCGCCTCCGCCCGGAAGGCGGCCTTATCATGGAAGGGCACCATGCAGAGGCCTACGGCCTCATCGGGGGCCTCCTCGTCGATCCCGAGCGTCGGCTCGGCTTCGCCTACCTGATCAACGGTACCGCGGTCCCTCCGAGCCGACGGCCCGGTAGGTTCTCCTCCTACTATCTCTGGAAGGAGGAGATACAGGCGGCGGCCGTCGAGTTCCTCTATCCGTAGCGTCCCCTAGGCACGCCGCCCGCTTCTACCGCCCGCGGCCGTCGCATGCAGCCCCGGCCGCGAGCTAAGCGATGGTCGATTCGAAGAGGCGAGTCCTATCGGCCTCTCCTCGGCCGGAGGGGACGATGATATAGGCGGCGCCGCCCGAGGCGCAGAGCCAGCGGGCCTCGAGCTCGGCGCGGGCGTAGGTCCGCCTGACGGTCTCGTTCGATGGCGAGGCCGGCTCGTTCATCACCGGGTCGCCGCGCTCGTCGAAGCCGACGAGGGTCGTCAGGTGCCCCGAGCTCTTGGGAACCGGGGCACCGGACAGCGGGCGCCCGTCGTCGTTGTTCCACGATACGCTGAGCACCACCGGCACGCCCGCGGCTATCCAGGGCTCCAGGGCGGCCAGGCTCGGGAAACGGGCGACGTAGGCCTCCAGGCCAGGCTGGGACCCGGCGTAGGCCGCGTTGAAGGACCAGTTGCCGTGCCCGCCGTAGACCGCGTCGTAGACGCCCGCCACGGCCGCCCGGACGCGGGCCTCGCAGGGACCGGAGTCGTTACGCCAGTAGCCCAGGACCATGGACACCGAGGTGGGGCTGCACCAGACGTCGCCGCCGTTGGGGTAGACCATCTGCGAGCAGCGCGGTACCGCGTCGAGCACGAGCCCGGAGGCGCCGCGAGGAGACGGCCCGAGGGGCGCGCTCGGGCTAAGGGCGGAGGCCGTCGGCTTGGGGTCGGAGTACGCGAGCGACACGGCCCGCAGCCGCGGCCGGGCCGAAGGCGTCAGGACCGAGCGCAGGTAGACGCGGACGCGCAGGGCGTCGGCGGGCGACTCCAGGTTAAGGGTATCCGTGGCGATGGTGGCGCCGCCCGCGGCCTGGCCCGCCACCGAGCCGCGCGTTATAGCCGAGCCGTCGGGCGCCCAGGCGCCCAGGCTCAGCCAGGGCGTCCAGGTACCGCCCGAGCGGGCCGACAGCGCGAGCTCCAGCCAGGAGCCCGCCGGCACGTCGGCGTTCCACGACGGCACGCAGGAACGGAAGCCGAGGCTCGCCGGCAGCTCGGGGCTCTCGGCGACGCCCTCGAGGCAGGCCAAGCCAGATGCCTCGGTACGCGCGGCGCTACCTGGGTCGAGCTCGGGCGCCCCGCCTGCGAGGCGGCAGCCCCGTAACGTCCAGGCGTCGAAGCCGCCGTCGCTCGCGCGGGTCAGGGAGAAAGCGGTCCTGTAACTCATGGCTATCGTTGTCCTTTCGATACGGCCAGGGAATCCTTCATGGCCTTTCTGAGGCTCGGGTCCAGGAAGGTCTTGAGCGCGGCCCTGGCCAGGATGCGCGCGCCCGTAGCTACGGCCCCGTGGCCCATGGGGCTCCTCGTGGCGGCCTCGAACTCCCTCGTATGCAGGGCCAGGGGCTTTTCGGTTATGGGCAGCATGGGTTGGAGGGTCGGGCAGCGCTGGCTTACGTTGCCCACGTCGGACGAGCCGTCGGGCCCGGACTCCGGCCGGTAGCCTACGCCGAGCTCGTCGTAGACGCCCTCCATCATGGCCTCCGCGGCCTCGTTGGGCACGAGCTCGTCGAAGGACAGCTCGTGGTTGCGCCACTCGACCTGGGTCTCCGTGGCCAGGGCCGCGCCGCGGGCCGCGTTGTAGACCTTCTGCAGTAGCCCGTCCAGGTAGGCTCGCCGCCCCGCGCGGAAGTAGAAGCGTACGACTGCCTCCTCGGGCACGATATTGCAGGCCTTGCCCGCGTCGACGTAGATACCGTGCATCCTGACCTCGGGCGTCACGTGCTGCCTGAGCATATCGATCGCGTGGAAGAAGAGCTGGGCTCCGTTCAAGGCGTTGCGGCCTTCCCAGGGCGAGGCCGCCGCGTGCGAGGCCTTGCCCTTGAAGGTGAACTCGAGGCCGTCCATGGCCAGGCAGCGATAGCGCACGACGCTCTCCGAGTTGCCCGCGTGTATCATCAGGGCCAGGTCCAGGCCGTCGAAGAGGCCGCCCGCCGCCATGGTGATCTTGGCTCCGTTGGTCTCCTCGGCGGGCGTCCCCGTGACCCAGAGCTCCCCGCCCAGCTCGCTCATGAGGGGCGCGAGGGCGGCGCCCGCAAGGAGGCTCATCGCCCCGTGGACGTTATGCCCGCAGGCATGCCCGAGGCCGGGCAGCGCGTCGTACTCGGCCAGGAGGGAGACCTTGGCCTTCGTCCCGCCCCGAGCGACGGCATTGTAGGCCGTCGCTATGCCGAAGAAGGGGTACTCGACCTCGAAGCCGGCCTTGCGTAGGAAGTCGACGTGGGCCTTGCTGCTCTTATACTCCTCTTCCGATATCTCCGGCTCGGCGGCCATGGCGTCGCTCAGCGCGACGGCCTCGCCCGCCAGCGAGGCTATCCTGGCGTCGATCGCGCCGCAGAGTCGCTCGTATTCCTTCATGCAATTTCCTTTCATCGATACAGTTCCAAGCCGATGGTACGCTGAGGCACTGAGCCTTCGTGGGTGGTCCATGGAAAGCGACGACCCGGGGTCTCCCCCGGGTCGTCGCGAGAGTACGGCGCCTATTGTACGACGCTATGGCGGATCAGGCCAGCCCGATAAAGACCGAGACGGCTATGAATATAGCCTGGACGGCGAACAGGAAGCCGAAGAAGGGGACGAAGTAACGCCACCACTTATTGATAGGGATCTTGGCTATGGAGCAGACCACGGGCAGGAGGGTCGTCGGCCATAGCAGGTTGGAGAAACCGTCGCCGTACTGGAAGGCTAGCACGGCCGTCTGCCTGGATATGCCCAGGAGATCGGACAGGGGGGCCATGATGGGCATGGTCGTGGCCGCCTGGCCCGAGCCGGACGGTATGAAGAAGTTGATGAGGGTCTGCACGACGAGCATGCCCTCGGCGGCCAGCCAGCGAGGCAGGGTCGAGAGCGGTTGGGACATGGCGTAGACCACCGTGTCGATGATCTTGGCTTCCTTCATGACCACGAGGATGCCGCGGGACAGGCCCACGACCAGGGCGCCGAAGACTATGTCCTTGCAGCCCTCCAGGAAGGTGGCCGCTATCTTGCTCGGGCCCCAGCCGGCGATGAAGCCCGTCGCTATGCCCATGATGATGAAGAGCCCGGCGAGCTCGTCGAAGTACCAGCCCTTGACGATGACGCCCCACACGAGCACGGCTACAGTGCCGACGACCCAGAGCAGTATGAGCCGATCGCGTCCCGTTGCCTTCTTCTCGATGAGCTCGTCGTGGTTAAGGGCCAGCTTACCCATGTCCAGGCCGTAGAGGAGGCTCTTGGTCGGATCCTTCTTGATCCTGAGCGCGTAGCGCACCGTCCAGATAATGGCCATGGTGACGAAGACGAACCAGCTGACGATGCGGAAGCCCATGCCGGAGAAGAGCGGCAGTTCGGCCACCTTCTGGGCCACGCCTACGGTAAAGGGATTCATGAAGGCCGCCGCGAAGCCCATGCCCACCGCCAGGAAGACCATGCTCATGCCTACTATCGCGTCGTATCCCATGGCTATGGCCAGGCCTACGAAGAGCGGTATGAAGCCGAAGGTCTCCTCGGACATACCGAAGACCGAGCCCCCGAGGGCGAAGACGTACATGAAGACCGGGATGAGCACTATCTCCTTGCCCTTGAGCGTCCGTAGGAGGCCCCCGATGAAGGAGTGGAGCGCCCCGGTCTGGAGCACTATGTAGAACGAGGCGTAGACGAAGAAGACGAAGAACACGACGTCGGCCGCGTCTATCGAGCCTTTCTGCAGGGCTATGAAGGTCTTGAACGGGTGCTGGGGCGCCTGTTCCACGCGGTGGTAGGTGCCGGGCACGACGACGGTCTTGCCGGAGTTGGGGTCCTTGGCGCGGTCGAATTCACCGGCCGGGATCAGGTAGGAACCCACGATGGCGACGATGATCAAGGCGAACAGCAGCACGAAGGTGTGCGGAACCTTGACGAGCTTTGTG
>CAZNNA010000229.1:0-5900 GCA_964573825.1 uncultured Treponemataceae bacterium | reverse complement strand
TGCCCAGGGTGCGCACGAAGTAGCCTTCCATCATCCAGAAGGCCTCGGCCAGGAGGAGCGTGTCCGGCGCCTCGGCGGCGCAGAGGTCGACGACCTCTCGCCAGAATTCGTCGGGGATGCGCTCGTTGAAGGCGGCGGCGTCCATGGCGGACTCGAAGCGGCTGGCTATGGCGTCGCCCGCCCCGGGCTCCGGGTACCAGAGACGCCGGAAGGAACGCTTGGCCAGGACCATGGCGGCGTCGAAGCGAATGATGGGAAAGTTCCTGGCCACGTGGAGTATGCGTTCCTTGACCGCCTCCCTCGCCTCGGCCTTGAGGAAGTCTATCTGGGCCGTATCGTTCCAGGGCATGCTGGTGCCGTCGTTCCCGTGGTAGATGTAGCGGGTCTCGCCCGAGCGGAAGTCGACGCGCTTGAAGGTGACGGCCGCGTCGCGCCGGTCGTAGTAGTGGTCCTCTATCCAGAGCCCTATGCGGCCGTCGGCCGAGAGGTTCTCGCCCGTATAGCCGTACGAGGGGAAGGGGGGCTCGGCGCGGCTTACGAAGAGGCCTGGGCGCTCGCGCACCCAAGCGGAGTCCAGGCCGGTGTGGTTGGGTACCATGTCGGCGGCGAGCCTGATGCCGCGCTCCCAGGCGCGGCCCCGGAGGCTCTCCAGGGCCGCCCAGCCGCCGAGCTCGCCCGCTATCTCGTAGTCGTAGAGCGAGTAGGCGCTCGCCGCGGCCTCGGGATTGCCGCATAGCTCCTTGATGCGCCTCGAGGCCCCGCTCCGCTCCCAGATGCCTATCAGCCAGAGCGCGTTGAGGCCGCGCCGGGCCAGGAGGTCGAGCTCCTCGTCGGGTATGGCGTCCAGGGTCCGTATCTCCCGTCCGTAGGCCTTGGATAGCTGGTCGAGCCACACGAGGGCGCTCTTGGCTATCATGACGACCCGCGGCATCCAGTCCTTGTCGGCGCTGAAGCGCTCGTACTCGGCGTCGAGCCCCGCGTAGGAGGCGACCCGTACGGGGCCGGGGCCCGGTGGGAAGGCGCGCCGTTCCTCCTCGGCCATCATCGCGGAGGCGCCTAGGAGAAGCCTTTGAAGCCGCTCGCCGAGCAGGTCGCCCCAGCGTCGGCGCGCGTAGTCGAGCTGGCCGCCGAGCGAGTGGGGGCAGGCCCGGGCCGCCGCGCGGAGGAGGCTCGGGAGCCGCTCTCCGCTCGCGTCGAAGGGGGGCAGCGAGGCGAGCAAGGCCTCCGCGGCATCGATCGTCGCGTCGGCGGGGCTAGAGGCGTGGAGGATCGTCGCGTCGAAGAGGAAGCGATAGGGCGCCATGGCGGGATTCTCCGTGGCGAGCCGTAGGAGCAGCAGCTCCTCGAGGGTCTCGCAGGCCCTGGCGAGCCTATCCTCGCCGAGCCATTCCTCTGGGCTTAGCTCGCCGGCGAAGACGGCGCTCGGGGGAAGAGCCGCGTGAAGGCCTCGAGGCTGGCCGCGGCCCCGGCGCCGACGCGGGTCCGGGCGGCCTCGAGCGCCTCGGCCATGGCCTCGGGGCGAACGCGCCTACGGTACTGGGCGCAGAGCGCGTGCGCTATCTCGTGGAGCAGCGCCATGGCGAAGAGGGCCCCGGCCTTCACGGGAGGGGAGCCGGGAGCGCTCGCCCGCCCTATGGCCGCCGCGAGCTCGCGCGCGTCCTTCCAGTCGCCGAAGACGACATCGCCCGAGGCGGCGAAGGCGCCGCCCGATAACCCGTAGAGGTCCCTGGCCGCCTTGGAGAGGCGCATCTCGTACCGCGTAGCGTGACCTGGCCTCTCCATACCGCAATGCTCCTTGGCGCGGGATCGTCTCGGCGAGCGAGCCGTACCCTCGATGATACCCTATGCCCCTCGGCGGCACAAGGTTCAGGCTTTTCCTAGGCCGCGAGCCAGGAGACGGCTAGCCCGAGGAGGAAGAGCGCCGGGAGGTGTATCAGGTAAATCGCCAGAGAATGCCTGCCCGCGGCCGAGAGCGCCCTCGCGAGAGGTCCGTCCGAGCGGGGCTCGGCTCGTTCGGCTCGTCGCGGGGGCCTGGGTTCCCTGGCCGCGGCGCGGCGAGCCGCCAGGTCGTAGGCAGCCGCCCCCAGGGCCGCGAAGGCGAACCATGGTAGGAAGGGCAGGTAGTCGGCGGGGTAGAGCGCCGCTGGCCTAAGGCCAAGCCAGGCGAGCCAGGGAAGGTCGAAACGCGCCTCCCCGAGCGCTAGGCCGCCCGCCGCGCAGAGCGCCGCCGCGGCCAGTCCGAGCGCGGGGCGCCCGAGGAGAGGATAGGCCGCGATCGAGGCGAGGGCCAGTAGGTGTATGACTCCGAAGAAGACGAAGCGTTCGCGTAGCACGGGATAGGTAACGGCGCTTATGGCGAGCGCCACGAGCGCGAGTCGACCCGCCCGTCCCGCGAAGGCGCGGAAGCCGGCCCCGCGAGCCTTCTTGGCGGCCAGGCACCAACCGGAGACGCCGACGAAGCCCGCGGCGATTGAACGGGGGAAGATCCACCAGAATCCCCCGTAGAGGTCTATGTTCGCCAGCCCGAACATGACGGCGACGTAACAGGCATGGTAGGCGACCATTGCCAGGACGAGCGCGCCTCTCAGTTCGTCGAGCCTTCGTGAGCGTTCCATCGGATCAGTATAGGATCGGCCCCGTCGGGTTGTGAAGCCTCCATCGAGCCCGGGGTCCCTCGCGGTCGGGGCGTCTATGCGAGCCTCGGCCTCGATGCTATGATCCGGGCCATCATGATAGACGAGCGATCCGTAGGTCCCTCCTTCTTCAAGGACCTTCCCGAGCCCACGACCTTCTACATCCTCCGCCATGGCGAGACCACGGCCAACGCGGAGAGCCGCATACAGGGCCGCTCCGAGCATCCGCTCAACGCCAACGGCCGCTCCCAGGCGCTTGACCTGGCCGAGCACCTGCGCGACAAGGGCGTGCGTAGGCTCTTCCACTCGCCGCTGTCGCGCGCCGCCGAGACCGCCGGCATAGTGGCCGCCGGCATAGGCATCGCCCGCCCCGAGCCCGAGCCGCTCCTCGCCGAGCTCGACACCGGCCGCTTCACCGGGCTCACCTGGGCCGAGATTCGGGAACGCTACCCCGCCGAGTGCGAGGCCTTCGGCTACCTGAGCTGGGCTGCCGTGCCGGACGCGGAGAGCGCCGAGGCCCTGTACGAGCGGGCCCTGGCCGCGTGGGCCAGGCTCCGGGAGGCCGCGCTCGAGTCGGGCGGGCCGGTCGCGGCGGTGACGCACGGCGGCACCATCCAGTGGCTCTTCAGGGCCACCTTCGGCTGCCGTAGCTGGATGCCCCTCGTGACGACCGGCAACTGCGGCGTGTTCGAGCTGCGGGTCAAGGCCGCGGGCGGCGGCAAGCCCGCCTTCATGCATTGGAACGAGGTTAACCTGCTGCCCAAGGGAGATACCGCCAGGACGCCGCCGGTCTTCTAGGCCGCCCGAGACTGCGGAGTGACGGAACGGCCCGTCAGGCGTTCCGGCTAGTTGACGGCCTGGGGGTCGACCTCGAAGGCGCTCCAGAGCGGTTCGTCGGGCGGAGGGTCGGCTATGACGTCGACGCGCCGCCTGTCCGGCATCTCGAAGCTCAGCTCCCGGGCGTGCAGCATGATGAGGCCGTTGCGCGTGGATCGCCGGGCGCCGTACTTGAGGTCGCCTCGTATGGGATAGCCGGCCGCCGATAGCTGGGCCCGTATCTGGTGGGTCTTGCCCGCCAGGGGCCTGACGGCGAGCAGGAAGTAGCGCTCGCTCTTGCCGACGAGCTCGTACTCCAGCTCGACGATGCTTCCATCGCCGCGCGCATCGTCGGCGGGGACGGCCCTGGCCTGGTTGCGGCGCTTGTCGTGGACGACCCGGTGCCGGAGCCGTCCCGCCTCGGGCTCCGGGGCCCGCTCGGTGACCGCCCAGTACATCTTATCGACGCGTCTCTCGCGGAAGGCCTCGGACAGGGCCGCCAGGCTCTGCTTGGTCTTGGCGAAGGCGACGGCGCCGCTCGTACGCCTGTCGAGCCTATGGGCCGGTTCCACGAATTTCCCCGGGCGCTGGGTCGATAGGAAGTCCTTGAGCGATGAGTCGCCGCTCTTGTCGGGCAGCACGGGCACCGCCGCGAGCTTGTTGACGACGACCACGTCGCCGTCCTCGTAGATTACGTCGAAGATACCGGACATGCCGTGATAATAGCACGGAAAAGGCGATTAAAAGTATCAGAATAACGCTAAATCGCTCGAGTTGCCGCGGCGTGGGCCTTGCCGCCATAGTTAAAGGCCCCGGGGCCTAGGTCCCGGGGCCGAGCGTCATCGCTTAGCTTCCACTAATCGAGTATGACCTTGGATGCGTCGCGCTAGGCCTTGCTAGCTCCCTTCTTGCGTATCAACTGAGAAACCACCCCGACGGCTATGAGTCCGAGGCCGATGGCATCGCTGAAGGCGCCCGGGTAGACCATCATGACGCCGCCCGCGGCCATCAGTATCCGTTCCCACCAGAGCGAGGGGCAGAGCAGGTAGCCCATCACGCCGGCCGATACGCCCACGATGCCGATCATGGAGGTCAGGACCATGACGATACCCGAGGCCAGGTGGACGTCTATCATCAGCATGGCCGGGTTGAGCACGAAGATGTACGGTACGAGGAAGGCCGCTATGGCGAGCTTGGAGGCCGCGAAGCCGGTCTTCATGGGATTGGCCTTGGCTATGCCGGCTCCGGCGAAGGCCGCCAGGGCGACCGGCGGCGTCACGTCGGCTATGATGCCGAAGTAGAAGGCGAACATATGGGCCGGCAGGATGATCGATATGGCGTCGGCCGGGAGCTCGGGGAACTTCTGCCTGAGGATCATGATGATGGCGGGCGCGGCTATGGTCGAGGTGATGATGTAGTTGGCCGTCGTCGGTATGCCCATGCCCAGGATGATGCTCGTGATCATGGTGAAGGCCAGGGTCAGCATGAGGTTTCCGTTGGCGGCGCTGACGAGCACGGTGCCGAGCTTCAGGCCCAGGCCCGTCTTGGTGACGACGCCGATGATGATGCCCGCGCAGGCCGTGGCCGCGAGGACGCCTATGGCGCCGCGGGCTCCCGACTCCAATCCGCCCACGATCTCCCGGGCGCCTATGGCCGGCTTCTTCTTGAGCAGGGCCAGGATGAGCATGACGGCGCAGAGCACCGCGAGGGCCCCGAGGGGCGTCATCTCGGTGACGTACTTGAGGGCTCCGTCGGCGCCGTAGGGCCCGACCTTGAACAGGGGCTTCGTGACCGCGAAGAGCACGACCATGCCGCCTATCGGTAGGGGCGCCCACCAGCCGAGCACGGCCGCGGCTATGGAGAGGACGATGGCGTAGAAGGCCGCGAGCATGGGCGTGTAGCCGGTCACGAGGAGCCAGACAATGCCCACGAGCGGGAGCATCAGGTAGCCGCGACCGAAGAATATCTCCTTGAGGTTAGGCAGCTCGTCCTTGCGGAGTCCCCTGAGGCCCAGCATCTTGGCCTCGAAGTGGACTCCGGCCCAGACGCCGAAGTAGTACAGGAGGGCCGGAATGACCGCCGCGCCTAGAATGCGCACGTAGGCGACGCCGGTCATCTCCGACATGAGGAAGGCCGCCGCGCCCATGATCGGCGGCATGAGCTGGCCGCCGGTGGACGCGGTCGCCTCGACTGCGCCGGCGAATTCGGGCTTGTAGCCCAGGCGCTTCATCATGGGGATGGTGAAGGAACCCGTCCCTACCACGTTGGCCACCGAGCTGCCGGACACGGTGCCCATGAGTCCGCTCGATAGCACGGCTACCTTGGCCGGGCCGCCGGCCGCGCGCCCGGCGATGGAGTTGGCCAGGTCGATGAAGTACTGACCGAGGCCGGTCTTCTCCAGGTAGGCGCCGAATAGGATGAAGAGGAAGATGAACGTGCTCGAGACGCCCA
>CAZNNA010000228.1:0-5900 GCA_964573825.1 uncultured Treponemataceae bacterium | reverse complement strand
TCCAGCGCCTTCCTGACTATCTCCGCCTTGGAGGAGACGTTGAGCTTCTGGTAGATGTGCAGGATGTGCTTCTTGGCGGTGGAGCCGGCTATGCTGTGGCGCTCGGCGAGCTCGCGGTAGGTCAGGCCGTCGACGACGTCGCGCAGGACCTCGCGCTCGCGGGCGGTGAGCCCGTAGTCGGCGGGCGGGGCGGCGGGGGCGCCCTTGCGCAGCTCCGCGAGGAGGCGGCTGGCGACCGAGGGGCTGATGGGCGAGCCCTGGTCGCGGGCGGCCAGGATCTGGTCGACGAGGGCGTCGGGGCGGGTGTTCTTGAGGAGGTAACCCTGGGCCCCGGCGCGGATGGCGGCCAGGATGGTGTCGGACTCCTCGAAGACCGTCAGGATGAGCACGCGGGCCCAGGGCCTCAGCTCCAGCGCGACGCGCGTGGCCTCTATGCCGCTCATGCTCGGCAGGTGGATGTCCATGAGCACGACGTCAGGCGGATCCCGGCTGGACAGCCAGGAGAGGAAGTCCTCCGCACGCTCGAAGCCGGCCTGTACCCGCACGCGGCCGTCGCGACCGAGGAGGTAGGACAGGCCCTCGCGGACCTCCCTCTGGTCCTCCACGATGACCACGGTGGCCGGGGTGGACGGCTGGGCCGGCCGGTCCCTGCGCGGCGTATCGAGGGCGCTCACGGGGCGGACTCCGGGATGGATTCCGGGGCGCGGACGGGCAGGCGGATACGGTAGGAGGCGCCCGCCCCCGGGGCGGCCTTGAGGACGAGCGTCCCTCCCAGGGCGCGCACGCGGTAGCGGATGTTGCCGAGCCCCGAGCCCTCGCGCGCGGCGGCGGGGTCGAAGCCGCGGCCGTCGTCGGAGAAGGTCATGGACAGGTGACCGGAACGTAACGCCAGGCGGAGCCGCGCCGAGGCGGCCCCCGAGTGCCTGAGGGCGTTGGTGGCCAGCTCGTCGAGGAGCTTCTCCGCCTCGTCGAGGAGGCCCGCCGGGAGGGCGTCTATGGCGCGCTTATCCTCCACGGCGCAGTCGAGGGCCATGCCGCCCGCCTCCAGCCGCCTCCGGAGCCCGGCCGAGGCTATGAGGCAGAACGAGGCGTCGCGCTCGTCGTCCTCCCTCATACCTAAGACCACGCGCCTCAGGCTGTCGATGGCCGCGAGGCAGTTGTCCTCCGCCGCCTTGATGGACTCGCGGAGCCGCTCGGGCCCGTCCTTGGCCAGGTCGGCGGCGACGCTCGCCGAGAAGAAGACGTTGGTCAGCTTGGCCCCTATAGTGTCATGCAGGTCGCGGTAGATGCGCCGACGCTCCTCGGCCAGGCGTAGCCGCGTGTTCTCCCGCTGGAGCCGCGCGTTCTCGTCGCTCCGGGCCCGCACCTTGTCCTCGAGGTGGGCCGAGTACTCCTCGACCTCGTCGAGGAGGCGGTTGAACTCGTCCCCCAGGAGCCCGAACTCGTCGCCCGAGTCCACCGCGACGCGGAGCCCGCGCTCCCCCGAGCGCACCTTGGCTATGACGGCGACCATGTGCCGCAGGGGCGAGACGATGAGCCGCCCGGATATTGCCGCCAGCGCCAGGACCAGGGCCGCCATGGACAGGAGCTCGACGAGTACCAGGGCGTCGACGAGGACGCGCACCGACTCGGTGATGGGCGCCAGGGGCATGGCGACGACGACGATCCACCCGAGGCTGTCGACGCGCCGGTAGGCGTAGTGGGCCGCCTGCCCGTCCATGACGCCCGCGAAGCCGCCCTGCGGCAGGGACAGCGCGTCGCCCGCCTCGAAGCGGCGCAGGGCCTGCCCGCTCGGCCGGTCGGCCTCGAACTGGCTGGCTATGACCTCGCCCTTGGCGCCCAGGACGACGGCCTTGCCGCCCCGGGGTATCTGGAGTCCCTCGAGGACGCCCCCGAGGCTCGACAGGAGTATGTCGAGGCCGAGGACGCCGATCCGCCCGCCGCCGGGCGAGCCCACCGGTAGGGCGCAGGTGATGCCGACGTCATCGACGCTGGCGTAGCGGTAGGGCGCCGACACGGTGAAGCCGCCCCTGTCGCGGGCCGCCCGGTACCAGGGGCGCACGCGGGGGTCGTAGCCCGGCGCGAAGCTCGGGGCGTAGTCGACGAACTCGGCGCCGACGCCCCACTCGTGCATGGCGCCCTCCTCGGTGCCCAGGTACACGGCGCGGAGGTAGGAGGAGCGGGCGAGCACGGCCTGGATGAAGAGGTCGCGCATGGCCGGGACGTCGACCTCCTGGACGGGCCGGGTGCCCGCCAGGCTCCGGGCCAGGGCCTCGAGCTCGCCGAAGAAGGCCACGAGGCGCTTGTCGGTCTGGTCCAGGATGAGGCCGGCCGTCTCGTCGGCGGCGCGCAGGGCGTAGCCCTCCAGCATGGTGCGCGTGACCACGAAGGCCGTGAGCATGAAGGCCGCCACGGCCGCCGACACGAGGGCTATGAACCTGAGGCTGATGCCCCAGGGCGCGCCCTGCGGGCCGAGCGCCTCCGGGCCGCGAGCCTCGGGCGCGTCCCTGCTCAATGCAGGCCCTTGAGGCCCGAGCCGCAGAGCGGGAGGACGACGAGTCCCTCGTCGAGCCCGGCGCCGCCATGGCGGGCGCGGTAGGCGGCCAGGCAGGCGGCGCTCGTGGTCTCCACGAAGAGGCCCCGGCGGGCCAGCTCGGCCTTGGCGGGCGAAAGGCCCTCCTCGGGCGCGGCGACGACCTCGCCCCCGAGCTCGCGGAGGGCCGCTACGACCTCGGCTCCGCGCTTGGGGGCCGCTATGGCTATGCCCTCGGCCTCGGTGCCTCGGTTGACGACGGGCTCGACCGCGATAGCGCCTGCCGCGCCGGCCAGGCGGCGCCAGGCCGCCAGGACGGGGGCGCAGCGCTCCGCCTGGACGGCGACGAGCCGGGGGTAGCGCTCGATGAGGCCCAGGGCCTTGAGGTCCTTGAGGGCGCGCCAGGCGCCGAGGACGAGGGTGCCGTTGCCCAGGGGCACGTAGAGCGTGTCGGGCAGGCGGCCGAGGGCCTCGTAGATCTCGAAGACGTAGGTCTTGGTGCCCTCGTAGAAGAGGGGGTTGTAGACGTGGCTGGCGTAGAAGGCCGAGCGGTCCGCCGCGCCGCGCTCGGCGGCCTCTAAGGCGGCCTTGGCGGTATCCTCGCGGCTACCCGGCACCCGGACGCAGCGGGCCCCGGAAGCCTCGATCTGGGCCAGCTTGCCCGGGGAGGTGGTCGCGGGGACGTAGATGTCGCACTCGAGGCCGGCCCGGGCGGCGTAGGCGGCCACGGCGGCCCCGGCGTTGCCTGAGCTGTCCTGCACGACCTTACGGGCGCCGGCCGCCAGGGCCGCGGCGACGAGGACGGCGGCGCCCCGGTCCTTGAAGGACAGGGTGGGCATGAGGTAGTCGGCCTTGAGGAGGACGCCGGGGCTATCGGGGTCCAGGCGTACCAGGGGCGTGCCGCCCTCCCCCAGGCTCACGCGCTCGACGGCGGACGCCCAAGCGGCTCCGAGGTCGCGGCCGTCGGCGCCGTGGCCGGAGAAGGGAGGCAGGGCCCCCGCGTAGCGGAAGATGGAGAGCTCCTGAGCGCTGTCGCCGCTGGGCGGGAAGTCCGGCGCGAAGGGGGCCACGGACAGGAGGCCGCCGCAGTCGCAGAGGAAGGCGTAGGAATCGGCGGGGAACTCCCGGCCGCAGGCGGGGCAGCGGTACAGTGACTGGCTCATGAGGGTAGATTATGGGGCCGCCCCTGCGTTTGGGCAAGCGCGGGGTTTCAGGCGTGTGAGGAAGAGAAATCGCTGAGTCGCGCGAAAGGGGTAGCGATGATGCCGGGGGCTATCGGGTAAGAATCGTCGCCGGGATACACGACGATGAGCGTATCGAGAGCTAAATCTTCCATGGCATTACGCATAGAGGGAGTCATTCGCGGGGCATCGGCATATTTAATCTCCATGCCGTAACGTTTTCCACCGTCTTCCCAGAACAGATCGAGCTCAGCGCCCGCATGGGTACGATAGAAATATGGTTCTCTGATACGATAATGTCGAATCGCTTGCTCCAGTACGAAACCTTCCCACGAGGCACCGAGCTTAGGGTGCGCCTCTAGCGCTTCCCAGCGGGGAATGCCCATGAGCGAATGAAGGATTCCACTATCGCGCAGATAGAGCTTTGGCGCTCGTACCAAGCGCTTACCTATATTCTCGTACCATGGCCGCAAGAGCCGTACCATGAAGGTGCCTTCGAGAATTTCTAGGTAATGCCTGACCGTAGCGTCGCTAACCCCGAAAGACCGCGAAAGATCCTGGAAATTAACCAGCTGTCCATGGTAATGAGCTATCATGGTCCAGAAACGCCTGAGCGTGGCTGCCGGTACGCGTATGCCGAGCTGTGGTATGTCTTGCTCCAGGTAGGTTCGCATGAAGTGCTCTCGCCACAAGTAGCTTTCTGTATCATCGTTAGCGAGGAATGCGCGAGGGAAACCACCGCGAAGCCATAGGCGTCTAGCGTTTCTCTCCGTTGTCTGTACGTCGTTAAAACTAAACCCCCCGAGTTCATGATACGCTATTCGCCCAGCGAGCGTCTCGGAGCTTTGGCGTAGTAGATCGCGGCTTGCGCTTCCGAGGATTAGGTATCGTCGCTCGGGATACTTATCGACCATATAGCGAAGCAACGGAAAAAGATCGGGCTTCCGCTGAACCTCATCGATTACCACCGAGTCACCAGCCGCCTCCAAGGCAAGTTGAGGCTGATCGAGGCGCGCAAGATCCCGAGGATTCTCTAGATCAAAGTAGGTCGTGAACTTTAGCTTGCGCGCGAGCGTAGACTTACCGACTTGCCTCGCGCCGATTATGGCAGTCACGGGAAACGTGGATTGTAATACGACTACCGCTTCCTGATCCTCTCGCCTTAGTAACATAGCTTTATTATTGAGGAGATACCTTGAAAATTCAAGTATAGCATTTTGATATTTCAAGGTATATCGATAGCATATAAAACTACCTATGCTTTGACGAGTATCATCTCGAGGGCCCCAAGGGGAATGTATTGCCCATCAGCTCGGCGCCGCTATCCTATCGTAGGGTATGCGCTCGCGCTCGAGCCAGTCCCGGGCGGCCGAGGCGGCGGACTCGCCCGCCGGTTCGCCCGCCGGTTCGCCCGTAGGCGGCGCCTCGAAGCGCAGGCAGACGCCGCAGTCGCTCGACAGCTCGCGCGGGGTGGGCACGAGGCGGGGCGCGGCCAGGCCGGAGGACGGTGCGAGGCGCTCGGCCCTGAAGGCGGCCGAAGAAGTATGAAAGAGTATATATCCCGAGGTCATCGTCCATCCTTTCGTAAGCCCCCTAGGACCTCCCTGATCGCCCCCTGGGCGTAGTCTATGTCGTCGTCGCCCAGGAAGGGCCCCGGGGCCAGGCGAACGGTTCCGCCGGGGAAGGTCCCCAGGGAGCGGTGGGCCCGCGGGGCGCAGTGGAGACCGACGCGGCAGAGTACGCCGTGGCGCTCGTCCAGGGCCAGGGCCAGGGATGCCGGGTCGATCGAATCGGCCCTGAAGGAGAGGACGGCGCAGCGACGCTCGCCGGGCCCGGGGCCCAGGACCTCGACGCCTGGTAGCTCGCGGAGGCCGACGGCCAGTCGCTCGGTCAGGCGGAGCTCGGCGGCCCGCAGCTCGGCCCGGCCGGCAGCCTCTATCCAGGAGAGGCCGGCGAGGAGCCCGGCGAGGCCGGGCCCGTTCAGGGTACCGGCCTCCAGGCGATCGGGCATGAAGGCCGGCTGCTCCTCGCTCTCGGAGGCGCTGCCGGTGCCGCCGCGCAGGAGGGGGGCGCAAGACTCGGGCTCGACGCCGGGGCCGAAGGCCAGGCCGCCCGTACCGCCGGGGCCGAGCATGGCCTTGTGGCCGGTGAAGGCGACGACCGCGTTGGGTAGGCCGTCGAGACCT
>CAZNNA010000227.1:0-5901 GCA_964573825.1 uncultured Treponemataceae bacterium | reverse complement strand
TCCTTAGGTCCCGCGGCGCTTGGGGTAAGGGCGCGCCCGCCAGGGTACGGCCCGAGGGATGCCTGCGCAAGCGATCTTTGGAGGACACATGAAAGACAGGATCCGTGTCAGGCTCAGGGGTTTCGACGTTCGCCTTATAGACGATAGCGCGAAGTCCATCGTAACGACCGTGCAGAGGGCTGGCGCCAAGGTTTCCGGGCCCATCCCGCTACCGACCAAGATCAGCAAGTATACGGTGCTTCGATCTCCCCACGTGCACAAGAAGGCGCGCGAGCAGTTCGAGATGCGCACGCATAAGCGGCTGATAGACATTCTGAGCCCCACTCCCGACGTCATGGACGCGTTAATGAAGCTCGAGCTACCCGCGGGGGTAGACGTCGAGATCAAGCAGTAAACGGACGGTTTCGTACCGTACCGTTCAACGCTTAGGAGAAACCGATGATTGGATTGATCGGAAAGAAGATTGGCATGACGCAGGTCTTCGACGATGTGGGCCGGCTGGTACCGGTTACCGTCATCGCCGTGGGCCCGAACAAGGTCGTCGCCAAGAAGACCGCCGATGCCGACGGCTACGACGCCGTGGTGATCGGCTGCGACGACATGAAGAAGTCGCGCGTGACCAAGCCCTACGCCGGGCAGTTCCCCGAGGGCGTCGCCCCCACCAAGGTCCTGCGCGAGATGCGCGACTTCTCCGGCCAGGTCGAGGTCGGCGCCGAGCTGGGCGTTTCCCTCTTCGAGGGCTCCCGCTTCGTCGACGTCGTCGCCGTCAGCAAGGGTAAGGGCTTCCAGGGCGTCGTGAAGCGCTGGGGTTTCGGAGGCGGCCGCAATACGCACGGCTCCAAGTTCCATCGCGAGCCCGGCTCTACCGGTATGAGCACCTACCCGCACCGCACCTTCAAGAATAAGAAGATGCCCGGTCGCATGGGACGGGAGCGCGTTACCGTCCAGAACCTCAAGGTGATCAAGGTCGACGCCGAGAACGGCTGCATGCTGGTTCGCGGCGCCATCCCGGGTCCGCGTAACTGCGTCGTGGTCGTGCGGTCTGCCGTCAAGAAAGCTAAGTGAGGATAGACTGATATGGAAGGCAAAGTCTTTTCCGTAAGCGGCCAGGAGCTTCGCTCGATAGAGCTGTCGGACGACGTGTTCGGCCTGCCGGTCAACGAGGACGTCATCTGGTACGCCATCAATAACGAGCTGGCTAACGCCCGCGTCGGCACCGCCGATACCAAGACGCGCTCCGACGTGCACGGCACCAACCGCAGGCCCTACGCCCAGAAGGGCACCGGCCGCGCCCGCCAGGGAGACGTCAAGGCGCCCCAGTTCGTAGGCGGCGGTACCGTCTTCGGTCCCCATCCCAGGGATTACTCGTACTCGATCAACAAGAAGGCCAAGCGCCTCGCCATGAAGAGCATCCTGAGCCTCAAGGCCCAGGGCAAGGGCATGAGGATCGTCGAGGACTTCACCGTCGAGAGCGGCAAGACCAAGGACATGGCCTCGCTCCTGTCCGGGCTCGTTCCCGCCGGGAAGCCCGAGCGAACCGTCGTTATCCTCAAGGACGACGACAGCATGGTCAAGCGCGCAGGGAAGAACATCCCGTGGTTGCACTTCCTGTCGTTCAACCGCCTTCGCGCCCACGATCTCTTCTACGGAAGGAACGTGATAGTGATGGAGTCGGCGGTCGCGAGCCTCAACGATTTTTACGCGGATAAGTAAGGAAGGCTGAAGAGATGCAGTACGAAAGCATACTGATAGAGCCTGTCCTCAGCGAGAAGACCAATCTTCTGCGCGAAGAGGGGCAGTACGTGTTCCGCGTCGATCCTAGGGCCGACAAGGTTCAGGTCAAGGAAGCCGTCAAGAGGCTCTTCGATGTGCACCCGATCTCGTGCACCATCATCAACGTCAAGGGTAAGCCGAAGCGGCTTCGCTATCGCTCCGGCTATACCTCTTCGTGGAAGAAGGCCATCGTTCGCCTGGCCAAGGGCGAGACGATCAAGGCCTTCGAGGGCGCGTGAGAGGGATAGGGGAAGACTATGGCTATTAAGACATTCAGGCCGATAACCCCCGGACTCAGGCACCGAGTCCAGGTTGTAAACGACGCGCTCACGGTCGGCAACGAGCCTCAGAAGGGGCTGACCTCCGGCAAGAAGCAGAAGGCCGGCCGCGCCTCCAACGGGCGCATATCCATGCGCCATAAGGGCGGCGGCCACAAGCGGAAGTACCGCGAGATCGATTGGAAGCGCGATAAGTTCGGCGTTCCGGGCAAGGTCGCCACGATCGAGTACGATCCTAACAGGTCGGCCAACATCGCCCTGGTCAACTACGCCGACGGCGAGAAGCGCTATATCGTCGCTCCCTCCGGCCTCGCGGTCGGTCAGGTGGTGATGAGCGGCCCCGAGGCCCCGATCGAGATCGGCAACGCCTTGCCGCTCGAGAGCATCCCGGTCGGCTTCAAGGTCCATAACGTCGAGCTTACCCTCGGCAAGGGCGCCCAGCTAGCCCGCTCCGCCGGCGCCGGCGCCCTGATAGTCGGTACCGACGGCGATTACGTGACGCTCAAGCTCCCGTCCAACGAGCTCAGGCTGGTCTTCAAGAAGTGCATCGCCACCATCGGCGGCGTCGGCAACGAGGATCACATGAACGAGCGCTTCGGCAAGGCCGGGCGCGTTCGCTGGCTCGGTCGCAGGCCTAAGGTGAGGGGTATCGCCATGAACCCCGTCGATCACCCGCACGGAGGCGGCGAGGGCCGCGGTAAGGGTTACAAGCAGCCGGTTACCCCCTGGGGCCAGCCTTGTAAGGGTTACAAGACGCGCGATCCTCACAAGCCGTCGAGCCGCTTCATAGTGAAGCGCCGCAAGTGATAAGGATAGGAGCGAACCGTGTCTAGGTCAGTAAAGAAGGGCCCGTTCATTGAGAAGAGCCTCTATAAGAAGGTTATCGAGGCGTCGAAGGCGGGCGACAAGAAGGTCATGAAGACCTTCTCCCGCTGCTCCACGATCATCCCGGAGATGGTCGGCCTTACCTTGTCGGTCTATAACGGCAAGAGCTGGGTTCCGGTCTACGTGACCGAGAACCTCGTGGGACACAAGCTCGGGGAATTCTCCCCCACGCGCGTGTTCCGGGGCCATGCCGGATCCGACAAGAAAGCGGACAGGAAATAGGTGGCTAGCATGGCAAAGAATACCGGATACCCGGCGCACGCCAAGTACCTGATGGGATCGCCCTCCAAGGTGCGGCCCGTTGCGGACCTCGTCCGCAATAAGCCGTACACCGAGGCCGTCGCCATCCTCGAGCACATGCCCCAGAAGGGCGCCAAGCTTATCAAGAAGGTGGTGGTCTCCGCCGCCTCCAACGCGCTCAACCAGAACCGGAAGCTCGGCGAGGATATGCTCTTCGTCAGGGAGATCCAGATCAACGACGGTCCCAGGATGCGCCGTGTCTGGTTCCGCGCGCGCGGTAGGGCTGACATGCTCGTGAAGCAGATGTGCCACATCAGCGTGGTCGTCGACGAAATAGCTAGGTCGGAGGCGTAACGTGGGTCAGAAAGTAAATCCCATCGGTCTTAGGATCGGCATCAATAAGGATTGGAAGTCCCGCTGGTACGTGGATCCCCGAGACTACGCGAAGACCCTGCACGAGGACCTTAACCTCAGGAAGCGCATGTACGAGCTGCCCGAGGCCAAGAACGCCGATATCTCGGAGATCGAGATCGTGCGGCATCCTCAGCGCGTGACCATCGTCATCCATACGGCCAAGCCCGGAGTCCTTATCGGACAGAAGGGCGCCAACATCGAGCGCATCGGCCTGGAGCTCCAGAAGTACGCTTCCAAGAAGATCAATATAAAGATCAAGGAAGTGAAGAAGGTCGAGACCAACTCCCAGATCGTGGCGCAGAACATCTGCCGCCAGCTCGAGGGGCGCGGTTCCTTCCGCCGGACGATGAAGATGGCCGTAAGCACCGCCATGAAGTCCGGCGCCCAGGGCTGCAAGGTTCGTATGTCTGGTCGCCTCGGCGGCGCGGACATGAGCAGGACCGAGGAGTACAAGGAGGGGCGAGTTCCCCTTCACACCCTCCGCGCCGACATCGATTACGGCTTCTACGAGGCTAACACCACGTACGGCAAGATCGGCGTAAAGGTGTGGATCTGCAAGAATGATAACGCCATGATGGGCGACAAGAAAGAGGACGCGGGGCTCATGCCCGGGCGCCCCCGCCGCGATCATGGGGATAGGCCCGAGCGCGGCGGGGATCGCGGTCCGCGCGGTCCGAGGACCGGCGCCGGACGCGGGCCGCGAGAGGCTAGGAGCTAACCATGCTTTCACCTAAGAGAGTTAAGCACCGCAAGGTACAGCGCGGCCGCGTCAACGGCGAGGCCCATACCGGCAACGCCATATCGTTCGGCGAATTCGGCCTGGTCTGCCAGGAGCCCATGTGGATCACCAACAGGCAGCTCGAGGCGGCCCGCGTGGCCCTGAACAGGTCGATCAAGCGCGGCGGCAAGCTGTGGATCCGTATCTTCCCCGATAAGCCCTTCTGCAAGAAGCCCCTCGAGGTTCGCATGGGTAAGGGTAAGGGCGGCCCGGAGTACTGGGTGGCCGTAGTCAGGCCGGGAACCGTCATGTTCGAGCTCGCGGGCGTTCCCCGCGAGGCCGCAGCCGAGGCCATGCGCCTGGCCGGCTCCAAGCTCCCGATCAAGACGAAGTTCGTCGTCCGCGCCGACATGGAAATGGAGTGAGCGCATGAAGAACTCGTTCAAGGAGCTTAAGCTCGAGGAACTCATGGCCAAGCGCGAGGAGCTCAGGAAGAAGTACTTCGACCTGCGCTTCCAGATGGTCATAGGGCACGTGGAGAATCCGCTCGAGAAGCGTACTGTGCGCAGGCAGATAGCCAGGCTCAATACGCTCATATCGCAGCGGGAGCGCGCCGGAGCCGGCGCCGCCAAGGCCTAACGGAGGGCGGGATCATGGAGAACGAAGCCAGGAAAGAGAAGCAGGTCCTGCAGGGCATAGTGGTGAGCGACAAGATGGACAAGACCATCGTCGTCGAGATCATGATGCGAAAGCTGCACCCGCTCTATAAGAAGTACTTAACCCGCAGCAAGAAGGTTAAGGCCCACGACGAGAAGAACGAGGCGAAGACGGGCGATACCGTACGCGTCGTCGAGACCAGGCCGCTGTCGCGCGATAAGCGCTGGCGCCTGGCCGAGATCGTCGAGCGGGCGAAGTAAGAGCCGGAGAGGACCGCTATGATACAGGTTGAATCCAAGCTGAACGTGGCCGATAACTCCGGCGCCAAGACGGTGCAGTGCATCAAGGTGCTCGGGGGATCGAAGCGGCGCTACGCCTACGTCGGCGACATCATCGTCGTCGCGGTCAAGGCGACGCTGCCCAATTCCGCCATCAAGAAGGGAACCGTCGAGAAGGCCGTCATCGTGCGCGTACACAAAGAGTACCGCCGCCCTGACGGCACCTATATACGGTTCGACGACAATGCCTGCGTCATCATTGACGCTAACAAGAACCCGAAGGGCAAGCGCATCTTCGGTCCGGTCGCCAGGGAGCTGCGCGACAAGGACTACATGAAGATCGTCTCGCTGGCCCCCGAGGTCCTCTAAGGAGCGCGCGATGATTGACGCTATCGCGAAGACGAAACTTAAGAAGGACGATCTCGTGCAGGTCATCTCCGGCAAGGAGCGCGGCAAGCAGGGAAAGATCGTCAAGATAGACAGGGAGAAGGGTCGCGCCATCGTCCAGGGGCTCAACATGGTCAAGAAGGCCATGAAGAAGCGCTCCCAGAACGATAGGGGCGGCATCATAGAGCTCGAGGCGCCGATCCGCCTCTGCAACATGATGATAGTCTGCAAGAAGTGCGGACCGACCCGTGTCGGATATAAGATCGAGGGA
>CAZNNA010000226.1:4779-5957 GCA_964573825.1 uncultured Treponemataceae bacterium | reverse complement strand
GATTCTGGATTCTGGATTCTGGATTCTGGATTCTGGATTCTGGATTCTGGATTCTTCTTCAACATACACCCTTTGGTGAATATCGCGCTTTGAAAACCCGTCGTACACTGATGCTAGCGGTACGGCCCCCCGCGCCCGGGCGGGAGCGTTCCGCATCCATCAACGTTACCTCGGAGGCAACCATGGCAACCCAGACAAAGAAGGGCGCGCTCGACTGGTACTTCAAGTCGAATCTCCTGACGCGCATCCTAGCGGGCCTCGTGCTCGGCGCCATAGCCGGCGTCGTGCTCGGCTTCTTCCCTAACGCGATCAAGCCCTACGTCGACAACGTCAAGTTCTTCGGCGACCTCTTCGTTCGGCTCCTCAAGATGATCGTGGTACCGGTCATCCTGTTCTCCCTGGTCGCGGGCGCGGCGAGCATAGCCCCCTCGCGCCTGGGGCGCGTCGGCGTCAAGATCATGGTCTACTACCTGCTCACGAGCGCCTTCGCCGTGACCATCGGCCTCATCTTCGCCAATATCCTGAGGCCCGGCCTCGGGTTCAATATCGTAGGAACCGCGGGCGCGGCGGGCAAGGCCGCGACGGCGCCGACCCTGTCGCAGATCTTCCTCAACATAATTCCCACCAATCCCGTGGAGTCCCTGACCAAGGGCGACGTGCTCCCTATCATCTTCTTCGCGGTGGTCTTCGGCCTCGGCGTTTCCTACGTCAAGGATTCCAAGAACGAGAAGATCGCCAAGGGCGCCGACGCGCTCTTCGACGTCTGCAACGCCGGAGCCGAGACCATGTACAAGGTCGTGGGCGGCATCATGCAGTACGCGCCCATCGGCGTCTTCGTCCTCATCTCCATGGTCTTCGCGCAGCAGGGGCCCAAGGCCATCGGCCCGCTCCTCGTCGTCACGCTGACCGTCTACCTGGGCCTCCTCGTCCACCTCGTGGGCGTCTACGGCGGGCTCTTGGCCGTATTTAGGCTGGGCTTCGTCAAGTTCCTCAAGGGCTCCAACGAGGCCATAGTCACGGCCTTCGTGACGCGCTCCTCCGGCGGCACCCTGCCCATTACGCTCCGCGTCTCCGAGGAGAACCTGGGCATTCCGCGGGCCATAGGCTCGTTCAGCCTGCCCCTCGGCGCCACCATCAACATGGACGGCACGGCCATCTACCTGGGCGTCTGCGCCATG
>CAZNNA010000226.1:0-4769 GCA_964573825.1 uncultured Treponemataceae bacterium | reverse complement strand
CTCACGGTCGTCATCACCGCCACGCTGGCCTCCATCGGCACGGCCGGCGTGCCCGGAGCCGGAGCCATCATGCTCCTCATGGTCCTCGAGTCCATAGGCCTCAAGGTCACCGAGGGTTCCGCCGTCGCGGCCGCCTATGCTATGATCCTGGGCATCGACGCCCTCCTGGACATGGGTCGTACCGCCATCAATGTGACGGGAGACCTTGCCGGCACCGCCATCGTCTGCAAGACCGAGGGCGAGCTGGACCTGGCCAAGTGGGGCAAGGCCTAGCAGCTAGAGGAGACGCGGCATGGGAGAGGACACGGTCATAGTCATTGGCGGAGGGGTGGGCCCCATGGCGGGCGTGGCCCTGCACGCTAAGATCATAGAGCAGACGCTCGGCGACGGTACCGACCAATCCCATATCTGCGTCCACCATTATTCCTGCCCGGCCCTGGTGCCGGACAGGACCGCCTACCTCCTCGGGGGGGGAGAGGACCCGGCCGCGGGCATGGCCGGCGTCTTCGAGGCGGCCGCCCGGGCCCTATCCGGGCGGCCGGCCGTAGGCGGCGTGCCCTGCAATACCTTCCACGCGCCGGCCATCTACGACCGCTTCGCGGCCATGGCGGCCGAGCGCGCCAGGCCCATCAGGCTCGTCCACATGCTGTCCGAGACCGTGGCCTTGCTCGGCGCCTCCGTCGAACCCGGGTCGACGATAGGCGTCCTGTCAACCACGGGCACCAGGAAGAGCGGCGTCTACGGCGAGCTCCTGGCGCGCTCGGGCTACGCGCCCCTCCTCGTGTCGGAGGAGGAGCAGGCCCTGGTGCACGCGGCCATCTACGACACGAGCTGGGGCATCAAGGCCACGTCGACGCCCAGCGACCGCGCGCGCCAGGTCGTGGCCGACATGGCCGGCCGCCTGGCCGGCCGCGGTGCCTCGGCCGTCATCCTGGCCTGTACCGAGCTGCCGCTGGCGCTCCGGGGAACGTCCCACGCGGGCGCCGTACTCGTAGACCCGGTGCTGGCCCTGGCCCGAGCCCTCGTCCGAGAGGCGGCGCCGGAGCGGCTCAGGCCGCTTGCCGGCTAGGGCTAGCGGGAGCGCAACCAGGGGCCGCCCCTAGCCAGATCTGGCCGGATCGGGCTAGGCCCGCGCCTCCCGGGGCGGTTCCGAGACCGGCTTCAGGCCCAGGCCCAGGGCTATGGCCACGCCGAGCAGGGCGGCGGAGACCAGGAAGGCCAGGCGGTACCCGCCGGTGGCGTCCACGACGAAGCCGGCGATGAGCGGCCCGACCACGCCGGAGACGCCCCAGGCCGTGTACATGACGCCGTAGTTGGCTCCGTAGCCCTTCATGCCCCAGTTGTCGGACGTGATCGAGGGGAAGGTAGACATCAGCGCCCCGTAGGAGAAGCCGGCGACCACCGTGCCCAGCACGATGAGCGCGTAGCTGGTATAGAGCGGGAAGAGCAGCATGTTGGCCAGCTGGGTACCGAAGACGAGCAGCATGGTGGCCCGACGGCCGATGCGGTCGGATAGCATGCCTCCGAAGATCCGTCCCGAGGCGTTGCTGACGGCTAGCAGCGATACCACGAGCGCGGTGTTCGCCATGCCGGTCTGCACCGAGGCTATGGACGCGAGGTGGCCTATCATCATGACGCCCGCCGAGGACGACAGCGCGAACATGAACCAAAGCCTATAGAAGGCCGGCGTCCTGAGCATCTGGCGCCAGGTATAGTCGTGGGCGTGCAGCCTCGGCCGGCCCGGCTTGGCAGCCGCCGGGGTACCTGCCGCGAAGCCGGCGGGCGGGTTGTTCACGTAGAAGGAGAGCGGGAGCCCGACGGCGAGGATCCCTATGCCTATGGCCAGGAAGGATCTCGAGACGCCCATCGACCGTATCAGGGCGCCGGCGAGCGGCGCGTAGTACACGGCGGCGATGCCGAAGCCTCCGACCGTGATGCCGGACACGAGGCCCTTGCGCGTCGGGTGGAACCACTTCATGGCCATGGGAGTCACGCAGCCGTAGGTGAAGCCGATGCCGGTAGCCACTACCACGCCCACCGTCAGCACGAGGGCGGCCGGCGAGGTGAAGAAGGCCGAGGCCGCTATGCCGGAGCCCACGAGGAACACCCCGATCTGTATGACCCGCCGCGGGCCGATGCGGTCCTGTATGACCCCGGCCGCGAGCAGCGCGACCGCCCACATCACGATGGCCACCGTGTAGGGAGCGTTCGCCTGGCTGTGCGTCCATCCCCAGTCGGCGACTATGGCCTTCTTGAAGACGCTCCACGCGTATAGGAAGCCGATGCTCAGGTTGATGCCGGTTCCCGCCGCCAGTATGGCGACCGACTTGCCGGGCTTTGTCATTAGGCTGGGTTTGATGGTAATCCCCTGGTTCCCGGTCCGGCCGGGCTGCGCTTGCGCGCCTCGGGACGGCTAGGGCGTCCCGTTCTGCTCGGCAACGCCGACGCTCGCTTCTATACTGTTTTTGTCAGCATTGTCAAGGACGGCGTCCCGGAGCCGGCCTCGCAGCGAGCGCAGGGCCGCCGCCTCGGCGCAGGCTGCCGTGTCGAGGACGCAGGGCGCCTCCAGCCTGTACTCTACGAGGGTGCCGCGGCGCTCATCCGATATAAGGCCGACGGCCTTGAGCTGGGACAGGTGCTTGGAGGCCACCGACTTGTCTATGCCCGCGGCGGCCGCCAGCTCGCAGACGCACCAGGGCCTATCGCGCAGGAGCTCGAGTAGGTGCAGCCTCATGGGATGGGCCAGGGCCTTGAACAGCTCGGTCCGCAGCTCGTACTTGCGTCGTAGTGCGTCTTCCATGCGACTATTGTTGCAATGTTCTGAAACAGTGTCAATAATGCCTTGACAAACGGATGCAAAGTTTCCAAAATAAGAAACAAGGAGCTTTTCATGAAGGTACAGATACTCGGTTCCGGTTGCACTAAGTGTAAGCTACTCGAGGAGCACGCCCGCGAGGCCGTCAAGGAGCTCGGGCTGGCGGCGGAGGTCGTCAAGGTCAGCGACCTGGACGATATCATGGAGATGGGCGTCATGATGACGCCGGCCCTGGCCATAGACGGAATCGTCAAGAGCGTCGGCAAGGTGCTTACGAAGGACCAGGTCATCTCGTACCTCAAGGGAGGCAAGTAAGTTGGCCGAGTCGATCGCGGAGCGAATCGCCGCCGAGGCGCTAGCATGAGTTCCAAGGAAGCCTCGCCCAACAACAGACTGCTGATGGTCTTCGGCGTCTTCCTCGCGGCGTACTTCGTACCGTGGGGAGCCTCGCGCGTACTCGGCGCGACCAACGAGGCCTTCCTGATGCTCGGGGAGTACGCGCGGGATCACGTCCTCCTCTGCCTGGTGCCGGCGATGTTCATAGCGGGCGCCATAGCCATGTTCCTTGACCAGCGCGCGGTCATGCGCTACCTGGGTCCCGACGCGCATCGCCTAACCGCCTACGGCGTGGCCTCGGTCTCCGGAGCCATACTCGCCGTCTGCTCGTGCACGGTGCTGCCGATATTCAAGGGCATCTATAAGAAGGGGGCCGGCCTCGGTCCCGCCGTCGCGTTCCTGTATTCAGGACCGGCGATAAACATCCTGGCCATCGTCTTATCGGCCAAGGTGTTCGGCTGGCGGCTCGGCGTCGCCCGCGCCGCGGGCGCCGTTCTGTTCTCTATAATCATCGGCCTCGTCATGGCCTTCATCTTCCGCAAGGACGACGCCGAGCGAGCGGCGGACGCCCGCCTCTTCGCGGCCCCCGACGAGAAGCCCGCGCGTAGCCTCGGGCAGATGATAGTATACATGGGGAGCATGATAGGCATTCTCGTATTCGTGAACTGGGCCGATTCCAGGGGCGGCAGCGCCGCCTGGGACGCGATATACCGAGCGAAGTACTGGATCACCGGCGCCTTCGCCGTAGTTCTAGTTTACGCTGTAATCCGCTGGTTCAACAAGGAAGAGCGTATCGAGTGGGTGGTCGCTACGCGGGACTTCTCCCTGCAGATACTGCCCCTGCTGTTCGGCGGCGTCCTCGTCGCCGGCTTCCTCCTCGGGCGGCCCGGCCGCGACGCGCTCGTACCGAGCTCGTGGATAGCGGGCCTCCTCGGCGGCAATTCGCCGTTCGCCAACTTCTTCGCCGCGCTATCGGGCGCCCTCATGTACTTCGCCACGCTGACGGAGATCCCCATAGTCCAGGGCCTCCTCGGGGCGGGCATGGGCCAGGGGCCGGCGCTCGCGCTCCTCCTGGCCGGGCCGAGCCTGTCGCTGCCGTCCATCCTCGTGATAGGCGGAGAGCTCGGCTGGAAGAAGACCGGCGTCTACGTCGGCCTCGTCGTAGCGCTCTCGACCGTAGCGGGCATGGCGTACGGGGCGCTCGCCATCTAGCTAAGCAAGAATTGACCATGGTCAAAAATAAGTTGACCGGAGTCAAGAACCGGGTGTAGGCTAGCTCCCGGCTAGCGCCGATCCGCCTTGGAGGCTGGGACGGCGGGGCCGGGGGGAACGTGAGAATACTCGTACCGATCAAGCAGGTGCCCGAGACGGGCGACGTGCGCATGGACCCGGAGACCGGCACGGTCGTCCGGGCCGGCGTGGAGACGGTGGTCAACCCGCTGGACCTCTACGCCATCGAGGCGGCCCTGCGGCTGCGCGAATCGCGGGGCGGGACGGTGACGGCCCTGACCATGGGACCGCCGCAGGCGCGCAAGGCGCTCAAGGAGGCCGTGGCCATGGGCTGCGACGACGCGGTCCTGGTCTCCGGTGGCGTCGATCACCTGGTAGGCGATGGCGA
>CAZNNA010000225.1:0-5994 GCA_964573825.1 uncultured Treponemataceae bacterium | reverse complement strand
TGGCGGCGGCCAGGGACGCGGGGAGGACCTTCCGCTCGGCGAGCGCCGCGAGGCGCTCGGTAAGCGAGGCGGGTAGGTCGGCGAACTCGTCCGCCAGGCGCCTGGCGGCCCTGCGGATGGAGCCGTAGCCCGTGCAGCGGCAGAGGTTTCCCTCGACGGCGAGCATGGCGTCGACGGGATCGATGCGGGCGCCGGAGACCAGGAAGCCCGTCAATGCCAGCACGAAGCCCGGGGAGCAGAAGCCGCATTGGCTCGCGCCCTCGTCGAGCATGGCCTCCATGACCGGGGTGAGGCCGGCCTTGGCCACGCCCTCGATGGTAACGATATGCCTACCGTCGAGCTCGCCCATGGCGAGGGTACAGGTCGTGACCGAACGCCACTCGACGAGACCGGAGGGAGCCCTCTCGCCGAGCAGGGCTAGGCAGGCTCCGCAGTCTCCCTCGCGGCAGCCCTCCTTGGTACCCTTAAGGCCCGCCTCGTTGCGTATCCAGTCCAGGGCTAGGGCTTCCTCGCGTATCGATACGCGCTGGTCGGCTCCATTGAGCCTGAAAGCGATGGTTCGCATCATGGGCTATCCTTGCTTGCGCCGGGTAGCCTGCGAACGCCCGAAGGCGTCGCCGATCCGGTCCCCGGCGCGGGGTATGAGTTTGGTATGAGACTAGTGTAGTTCGCAGCCGATTCGAGGGCAATGACAGAGACGCGCGTTCGTTGAACGGGGGTGGGGTACCGGGGGCGCCGCCGGTTCCGGCCAGACCGTGTCAAGGCATGCTAAATAGCGGTACCTGTTCGAACGAATCCACGTCCACGAGACCCTTGTCGGTGATCTTGAGCGCTGGTATCACCGGCAGGGCCATGAAAGAGAGGGTCATGAGGGGTGAGGCTCCCGGCATGCCCTCCATCCTGAAGAACTCCTCGAACGCCGCGAGGCGCTCGAGGACCGCGTCGACGGGCTGGTCGCTCATGAGGCCCGCCACGGGCAGGGCTAGCTCGGCGAGGACCTCGTCGCCGTCGGCTATCACGTAGCCGCCCTTCAAGGCGTTGAGCCTCCGGGCGACCTTGAATATCGAGGCGTCGTCGACGCCCGCGATTATCATGTTATGGGAATCGTGGCTGACCGTCGAGCCGACGGCGCCTCGCTTGAGCCCGAGGCCGCGTATGAAGCCCTTGCCGATGCCGCCGGAGCCCGTGTGGCGCTCTATGACGAATATCTTGACTATGTCGCGCCCGGTATCGGAGACGCAGAAGCCGCCCTTAACCTTCGGTCGCTCGAGCGACGAGCCGGTGATGATGGAGCCCGGCGAGGCCTCGATGACGCGCGCCAGCCCTCCCTCGTCGGGTATCAGGAAGTCCTTCTCCTCGAGCCACTTGATGTTTACCGAGTCGCGGAGCGGCGTGTCGCGGGCCCCGGAGCCGAGGGCGTCGTAGGCGGCGGTTCGACGGCCGTCCGAGGCGATGCAGGCGCCGGCCTTGAAGACGAGCTCGGCCCTGAAGTCGGAGGGAGAAGAGAAGGCGACCAGGTCGGCCTTATAGCCGGGGGCTATGGCCCCCGAGCGCCTGAGGCCGTAGTAGAGGGCCGGGTTGTGACAGGCCATCCGCAGCGCGTCGACTATATCCACTCCCCCGGCTACGAGCGAACGGACGGCAGCGTCTATGTGGCCTTCCGTCGCTATGTCGTTGGGGTGGCGGTCGTCGGTGCAGAGCATCATGCGGCGGACCGTTTCCTTGTCCATCGCGGGTATGAGGTTCTCGAGGTCCCGGGCGCTCGAGCCCATGCGAGCCATGATCCACATGCCCTTGCCGAGCTTGTCCAGGGCCTCCGCCGGCGTCGTGGCCTCGTGGTCGCTCCGTATTCCCGCGAGGGCGTAGGCGGAGAGGTCCTTGCCGCTTAGCCCGGGCGCGTGGCCGTCTATGGCCTTGCCGGCCTCCCAGAAGAGCGACAGCTTGTCGAGCACCCGGGGATCGCCCGCTAGCACGCCGGGATAGTTCATCACCTCGCCCAGGCCCAGCACCCGCTCCTCGCGGGCGAAGCGCGCCAGGTCGGAGGCGAAGAGCGAGGCGCCGGCGGTGTCGAAGTGCGTGGCGGGTACGCAGGACGGCACCATGAGGTACACGTCGAGTGGAATCCCGTCGGAGGCGCGTAGCATCCAGTTGATGCCGTCATGCCCGAGGACGTTGGCTATCTCGTGCGGGTCGGCCACGACGGAGGTCGTGCCTCGGGGGACCACGAGCCTGGAGAATTCCGCCGGAGCGAGGAGGCTGGACTCGATGTGGACGTGGGCGTCGACCAGGCCCGGGCAGAGGTACCTGCCCCCGAGGCTGAGCTCGGCCTTGGCGGCGAGCCCGTCGTCGACCCCGACGACGTAGCCCTTATATATCGACACCACGGCCCCGTCGATCACGCGGCCGCGGAAGAAGTCCACGACCCTGCAATCGGTGAGGTTGAGGTCGGCTGGGGCGCGCCCGCGCGCCACGTCGATATAATCGGTCTTAAGCATCGTCTCCGCTCGGTACTGGGGATACAAGCGTCGATATTCTCTCCGCACATCGGCGAATTGTCAAATCCTTTTTTTGCGGCTTGGCCTAAGCATACGGGGGCCGACGCTCCGGGCTCGCGAGGGATCGTGCCGACCCCCCACATATTGAACGAAAAAAAAACTGTTGCACTTTCCTACGGTCGGGCGTACGCTCAACCCGAATGCCCGGCGCTCCGTCCGACGCTCACGGTCGACGATACGACGGGCGCGGTACCACCCCACACAAGGAGGTTCCCCTAATGGAACAGTTGTTTAAGCTCAAGCAACACGGTACGACGGTTAAGACCGAGATCATGGCGGGCATTACGACCTTCATGACCATGGCCTACATCCTGGCCGTCAACCCGGGCATCCTGAGCGCGGCCAAGATGCCCGCCGGCGGCGTATTCACCGCCACGGCGCTCGCGTCGATGATAGCCACCCTGCTCATGGCCCTGCTCGCCAACCTGCCCATCGCCCTCGCTCCCGGCATGGGACTCAACGCGTTCTTCGCGTTCACCGTGGTCCTGGGCATGGGCTATTCCTGGCAGCTCGCCCTGACCGCCGTCTTCGTTGAAGGCATCATCTTCATCGCGATGTCGTTCTTCGGCGTCCGCGAGGCGATAATCAAGGCCATACCCAAGAACATCAAGACGGCCGTATCGGTCGGCATAGGCCTCTTCATCGCCTTCATCGGCCTGCAGAACGCGGGCATAGTAGCCAATAACGACGCCACCCTCGTCGGCCTCGGCTCGGTAACCAAGGGGCCGGCCCTGGTTGCGCTCATCGGCCTCGTGATCATGGGCGTGCTCCTAGCCTTCAAGGTCAAGGGAGCCCTGCTCATCGGCATCATCGCCACGACCATTGTCGGCATCCCCTTCGGCGTCACCACCATCCCGAAGGGCTGGAGCCCCGTCTCCGCGCCCGCGGCGCCGCTCTTCTTACAGTTCCAGTTCGATAAGATCTTTACGCTCGACTTCTTCGTCGTGATGTTCACCTTCCTGTTCGTGGACATCTTCGACACGATAGGCACCCTGGTAGGCGTTACCACGCAGGCCGGCCTCATCAACAAGAACGGCGATATCCCCAAGGTCAAGCAGGCCCTGCTGGCCGACGCCATCGGCACCGTAGCCGGCGCCGCGCTCGGAACCTCCACGGTCACCTCCTACGTCGAGAGCGCCTCGGGCGTCGCCGAGGGCGGGCGCACCGGCCTGACCTCTCTGACCACCGGGCTCCTCTTCGGCGTGGCCCTCTTCCTGTCGCCGCTCTTCCTCCTCGTGCCCGGCGCCGCGACTGCCCCGGCCCTCGTCCTCGTCGGCCTCTTCATGCTCGCGCCCGTCAAGGACCTAGACCTCTCCGATTACACCGAGTCGATACCGGCCTTCCTGACCATGATCATGATGCCGCTGACCTACAGCATCGCCGAGGGCTTGGTGTTCGGCATCCTGTCGTACATCTTCCTCAAGGCCATCACCGGCAAGGTCAAGGACATCTCCATCGTAACCTGGATAGTCGGAGCGTTCTTCATCCTTAAGCACCTGCTCTAAGCCTTCGCCTCGGACGGTCCCGCGCCTTCTCCCGGAAGGCGCGACCGCGAGCGGCTTCCCTTGCTATCGCGGGCGACGCCTCGGGTCGTCGCCCGCGATGAAAAATCCCTTCCGGTTAACGCACCCCCGGTGGTATACTCCACGCAAGAACGCTTCGTCGCGCGAGGTACCTATGGATGCCGTTGCCGCCCGTACCCTGGCCGTTATCGCCGCTCTCATGCTCTTCTCTCCCTCCAGCCCGGTCGCCCAGGAACCATCCGCCTCTACCTTCTCCGCTGAATCCTTACGCGCCTTCGGGAGCGCGGTCGCGACGCATACCGTAGCCAAGGGCGAGAACCTGCAACGAGTGGCGGACGCGGCCTACGGAAACCGGCTGTACTGGCCGATGGTATGGGTCGTCAATGCCGATACCCTAACCGACCCCGAGCTCGTAAGCGTCGGCGCCGTCGTACGCGTCGCTAGGCTCGCGGAGCCGGTCGATCAGTCGGCCCTCGGGGCGGCCCTCGACGAGGCCTATAGGCTTACCTACCGTCGCTACCGGGAGCTTGCTAAGCGCACGCCGGGCGAGCGACGCTGGGTGCTATCGCAGGCCTTCGATGCCGGCGTCGACGTGAGGCGCTGGGGTAGGGACGCGCTCGGATCAGACGAGCGCTGGGCCTCGTCCCTCGAGCCCGGACGGGCCATCGCCGGCGTCTCGGCCTCTATCCAGGCAGCCTCGATCGCGAAGGCCGCGGCCGAGGCGGCCGCGAGATCTGGCAAGGCGAGCCGGGAGGAGGTCGAGGCCTTCATCAAGGACGCGGTCCTGGGAACGCCCCTGCCGGCCCTGGACGTGGAGCGCCTCGTCGCCAGGATCCCCTCGGGGGAGCTAGCGGCCTTCGCCGAGCGTCTCGAGGCGGAGCTAGACAAGGATTCCGCCGCGCCCCAGGTCGCCCTTGCCCTGGCCTACGCGCGAGGTCGGCTCGGCCTCAAGGCCGGCGAGTACGCCGCCCTGGCCAAGGCGGCGGAACTGTCGAGGCGTAGCCCGGGCGTGGTCTTCAACGTCTTCGCCGTTCACGGGCGCATGGAGCTCCTTCGCGCCTCCGCCGATTGGGCCGACATTGAGCGCGGCCTCCTCGCCTCGCCTGCGGGCGCGACCGCCATGACGGCCGCCGTCGAGCCGCCGGCTACGGCTCCCCTCGCTACGGCGCCGCACCCCACGGCGGCGCCCCCCTCGGGGCCTTCAGCTACGGTCGTCCCTTCGGTACCTCCACCGGTTCCGGCTATCCCGTCGGTCAGGACTAGGCGCTTCATGGACGTCTCCGGCGATAGGCCGCGCGGCTATTACTCCCTACAGGAATTCAGGGAGGGAGAGGGGTACCGCGAGACCGGCCGCGGATACGATGACGATGCCCTCGCCTTCCACGAGATAGCAACCGACGCGGATTTCCGTACCAAGCGCTACGTCTATCGACGTGAGGATCAAGGGACGGATGTCGTCGCTACCTTGACGGGGAATCGCATCGTCGTCAAGGGTACGTACATGGGAGCCAAGGTAGACAAGGCCTTCGCGACCAAGGGCCTGGACTGGGTCGTCGACCAAGTACCCTACCTCGAGGCAATGGCCCGGAAGGGCGTCGCGTCTAATAAATTCCTCATCCTTATCGTCGACCAGCCCGGCGGCCTCCAGGTCATGGAGTATCGCTTCGAGAGGAAGGCGAGGGAGGCCCTATCCATCGGGACCGAACGGCGCGAAGCGTGGAAGGTGCACTGGGGACTCACGGGGATGGGCGCCCTGGCCTGGCCGGGGGCCGACTACTGGTTCGACGCGGGCACGGGGGAGTTCTTGCGGGGTATAATTCCCATACCGGGTCGCGGCCTCGTCACCTTCGTGGAGGATATATAGTTCCCCGAACGATGTTACACCCCGACGCGGGCGTACTGGGGGAGATAGTCGT
>CAZNNA010000224.1:0-6012 GCA_964573825.1 uncultured Treponemataceae bacterium | reverse complement strand
CGAAGGAGACGTCCTCCTCCTTATCCACCAGGACCACGTCGAGGTCGTAGGCGGACAGCCGGCGCGCTATGTTGGCGCCGCAGACGCCGGCGCCGACGATACACACGTCGTACCGACCCGTTCCCGTTTTCACCGTTTCCCCCTTGGTACGCCATGTAGTATATGCCGCCCGAGGTTCCGGGCAAGATACGACAACGTTTGCGCTTGATTTTATTACCGTATTTTAAACATACTATATGTATACCATGGCCCTGATTCAACGAACTATGGTTAGGACTATCTCCGAGCTCATGGCCGGGGGCCTGTCCGTACTAGTGGAGGGGCCTCCGCGTTGCGGGCTCTCCACGGCGGCCGCCCAGGTGGCGGCCAGCTATCCGCCCCGAGCCTATCCCGTCGACGCTCGCTCGCCGGAAGGGCGGGCCCTGGTCGCGGCGGGCTCGGCCGGCTGCGGTGCCCGCCCGCTCGTCCTCGATAACGCCACGGACGGCGACGCGCGAGCGCTGCTCGGCGAGCCGGGAGGCACGGTCGGCCGACCCGACGCTTCGGACCGCCGTCCCAGGCTAGCGCTCTTCGGAGGCCCCTTCCCATCGTTCCGCTCCGGGCGGGGACGGGCGGCCCTCCTCAGGGAGGGCCCCTTGAGCCTCTTCGAGGTCGGAGCGGGCGCCGAGCGGAGGCTCTGGCTGCGCGGCGGCTACCCCGAGGCCTTCGGGGCGGCGAGCGACGGCGAGGCGGCGCGCTGGCTCGAGGCCTACGCTACCGATATCGCCAGGGGCCGCCTCGGAGACGCCCTACCCGTACGCGACGGCACCCTGGCGCTCCGCATCCTCGAGGCGATAGCCTCGGCCCAGGGCAAGCCCCTCAACGAGAACGCCCTGTCGCGCCTCCTTGGCGTGTCGAGGCCGACCATCGAGCGCTACCTGGCGATCCTCGTGGAGGCGGGGTTCGCCTGTACCGTCCCCGCAGCGCCGAGGACGCTCGCGCCGTCGGTCGCGCGGGCCGCGCGCTCGCCGGGACTCTACGTCAGGGACCCCGGACTTCTCCACGCGCTGCTCGGCGTCGGTTCGCAGCTCGACGCGCCGGCTAACGCGGCCAGGGCGACCATGTCATGGCGAGGCTTCGTCGTCGCGCAGGCCCTGGCGGCCCTACCCCGAGGGACGGAGCTCTTCCGCTACGCTAGCGCCGACGGGGCCGCCCTCGACCTCGTCGCCTCTCGAGGCGATCGCCCTATCCTCGCGGCGACGGTTTCGCGGCACAGGCCGCTATCGGCCAGCCGCTCGGCGACCTTCGCGGCGCGGGCCCTGGGCCTCCGCGAGGAGGGGCGCCTCTTCGTCGTGTATCCCGACGGAGAGGAACGGCCGCTGCAAGGCGGATTCGTCGCCACGGGATTACCTGCCTTCCTGGAATCGCTTGGAAGACCCTAAGACGGCCGCCCCGAGAGTGCTAGTTCTTCGTCAGTATCGGGGCCTCGTTATCGAGTTCCAGGCGCAGGCTCGAGGGAGCTCCGAGACGTATAAGCACGCCCCGGGTTAACGCCCGCTCCCCGTCGAACGATATAGAGGTCGCGTCCCAGGCCCCCGTACCAGTACGGGCGGGCGTACCGTTATAGGCGCTCGTCAGCGTGCCATCGCCGCGAATGCTCAGGGTGTACAATCCGCTTACCATCGCCCATTCCCCGGCTATCGTCTCCGTACTTCCGCTGCTGCGGTAATAGGTATAGTCGTCGAAAGCCAAGGTTCCCTCGGCGTCGTCGTAATCGTAGGTCTCGTACGACCTATACGAGGTACCGGCCAGGGTTCCGCTCCCGGTGGCGGCGTCGACGGAGAGCCTCGCCTCGTAGGCCTCTCCCCACGTGGCATAGGCCTCTCGGTACGAGGAGCTCCCGTCGGGGTCCACGGTCAGCGTGATTACCGGATTAAGGCCGGCGCCGGTCCAGGTCCCGACGTAGTCGGCGAGGGTAGCCACGGGACCCCGGCTAATTGCTATGAAGGTAGTCGCCGCCGTACCGTCGGCCGCCGTCACCACGACGCGCAGCCGGTTGAGGCCGGGGACGAGGGCCGCGCTGCCGTTGCCGTAGATGAGCTCGCCCGTGTTCCGGCCCGTCGCCGTCACCTCGACGCTCGTCACCGAGTCGGCCACGTCTCCGCTATAGCTCAGGCGACCGCCCTTGCCCGCTTCCGTGGCCAGCGGAACGGCGGAGCCGTTCGACTTCACCACGAGGGAGACGAGCGTCTTGTCCGGATTGAGGCCCGCTTCGACCCTGGTAGCCTCGAGCCGATACGTAGCCTGAGTCAGCCCGTCGGCTGCCGTTACGACGAAGGAGAGCGCGTTGACGCCGACGGCGAGGCTCGCCGTACCAGTGAAGACGGGGTCGTTCGATCCGACCTCGCTCGTTACCGTAGCGGGAACGCTAGCATCCCCGAGCATTATGACGACCGAGGCGCTCGGGTCGCTCGGGGTAGCGTAGGCGCGTACCGTATCGGCTGAATTGGGCAGGCGCGCCGTGTAGGCCAGGGTACCCTTCGCGAAGATCGTGTCGAGCGCGACCCCTTCATCGCCGTTGACGATCGAAAGAGCGGCGAGCGAGGCATCGCGCGGGGCGGCACGGGTCACCGTTATCGTATAGGTCCTCGTGGTCGCCCCGTCGGCCGCGGTGACGACTATCGGTAGGGAAGTGGCGCCCACCGCGAGGCTCGCCCGCCCCGTACCGGCTAGCGACGCTCCCGCGTCGCTAGCCGAGGCTTCGATTATAACGCTCGCTACGGAGGGGTCTACGCTCGCCGAGTACGCCAGCGTGGCGCTATCGAAGCTCGGGCTCAGCGAGACGCTCGCTCCGTCGGCGCTCAATGACAGCGCCGAGAGGCCCGCGTCGCTCGACGGCGGCGCGACGTCGTTGGGGCAGGCGATGGTGAAGATGGATAAGGCTAGGATCACAGGTAGCGATGCGTAATGCTTTCTCATGCTGGCTCCTTTAATCGGTGGATCGCGATATTGACCGCCAGGATAGCCACGCAAGGAACGCCTTTCGCCTCGTTCTATAGTTCCGTACGCGTGTTCCTTGTCTTAGGCTCATTCACCGCAAGTTCCTTCCGCCATTCGCTCGGAGTCTTGCCCGTAACCTGAAAGAAGGCCGCGTTAAACGGGGACTTGGACGCGAAGCCGCACTCGAAGGCGACATCCAGGATCGTCCGATCGGGGTACTCGGCCAGCAAGCGCTTAGCTAGGTCGATCCTATGCTGGTTGACGTACTGCCTGAAGTTGGTACCAAGCTGGCTATTGAGCAGCTCGGATAATTGATGGGGACTCAGTCCGAGCTCCTCGCTCAGCATCGGCAGGGTCAGGAGGCTATCGGTGAAACGCCGCTTCTCTAGCATGAGCCTATCGAGCCGCTCGACGAGAGCGACCGTATCGAGACCGGTGAGCTTGGTGGAGCGCCGGTACTTGCCCGCCCGAGGGTCGAGCTCCTTGTCGGGCGCGTCCTTGTCGGGCGCGTTATCGCCGGGAACGAACAGCTGGGGATTGCTCTTCTGAAAGAAGTACAGCGGGTACACCATGACGATGGACACGAGAATAGACAGTTTACGCGCATACTCGGAGGGAAAGAAATTCACCCAAAGGTATGGAGGAGGACGCCCAGGAACGCGAACGCGAAGGCTACGACCTTTCGGTTGACCGGTTCCCATCGAATTCGTTTTCTCCGGATAAGAAGCCACGTCCTGATTATGAAGAACGCTATCGAGCCAATGACCCAGCTCTCCAGGTTGCGATAGATGAAGAGATAGACCGCGTGAAGGAAGGGGTCGCTCGTCTTGTGTATAGGGATCTGCGCAACCTTAGCCTCGGGCGACTGCAGGAAATACGGCATCATGAAGGCCGTCACGATAACGACGGGCAGGAACATGAGCGTATAGGGGAAGCGGATCCTGAAGTCGCGCTCTACGAGGAGGGTAAAGAAGAAGAAGAGGAGCGTCCCCGTGAGGAGCATGAGCGGATAGTAGAGGTACAGGATCCAGGCCCGCCCCGCGTAGAGGCCGAGGGTCTGGGCGAGGTAATCGAGGATAGACAGGCCGAAGGATAGCCCTATGGCGGCGGTGACGTAGTTGATCGGCCTCTTCCTCGGCACGAAGAACTCGCCTATACCGAGCACTACTATCGAGAAGGCGCCTCCGGCGAGCAGGTAGTTGAGCGTATCGAGGCTCAGGCCGAGAGGGGGGGAGGAGGGCACGGGCTAGGGCCTCTCGATCTTCTCGATCTTGAAGATCACCGGCCTCGTGCCGTCCGTGCAGCAGGCGATTATCACGTCCTTGCGCTGGTACCACATGCCGAAGTCGCCGCCGGCGAAGAACCCGATCAGCGACTTGTAGATGTCATCCCAGGCCCATGAGCAGAAGCCCTGGGGCATACCGGATATAACGTCGGTCTCGAACACCTGTCCGTCGCGGAAGGCCTCGCAGGGACCGATGGTCTCCTTCCTGCCCTCTTCCACGAATTCGTCGACCAGGTCCTTATTGAACGTACGCCTGAGTACGGTGATCCTGCACCGAGCCATCGCGCCTCCTACGAGCGCCCATCCCGGCGGGGACGGCCGCTCGCGGGAGTATACTCCGCTCCGCTCGACTTGGCAAAACCGCAGCTCGGTTATTCGGAAGGCCTCCTCGACCTAAGCCGCCTAAGCCCCGCGAGAGGGACGAGGGCCGCCAACGTGAGCGCCGCGGAGACCCAGTAGATATGCGGCGGGGGCACGAAGCCCGCCGCGCCGTTAAGGGTCGTAGGCGTCCCGAGCGAGCGAATGAGGAACGAGCCCAGGGCCGGTCCGGCTACCATGGGTATCATCACGGCGAAGAGGAGGCGCACCCCCTGGTAGGCGCCCCGGGCGTCGTCCGGTACGAGGTCTCGGTGCCAGGCGCCGAGCACTATGCCCATGAGGAAGCCAACGTTCTTGAGCGCGGCGAAGACGGCCAGGAGGACGACGTTATCGGTCAAGGCGAAGGCCGCCTGCCCCAGGGCCGCGACTACGTAGCCAGAAACGGCGACCGGGAAGCCGAGGCCGCGATCGGTAAGGCGCCCTATGGGCAGGGAGAAGAGTATCAGTACCGGCGCGACCATCGCGGTGATGACGCCGACGGCCGACTTGGAAATACCGAGCGTAGCGTTGAGGTAGATGATCTCGTAGGGCGCGACCACCTGGTAGGCTATGCCGTAGAGGGCCATGGCGGCGAAGACGAGGTAGAGCTCTCGGCGCGCCTTGAGCTCTGCGGGCGATAGAATGTGCGCGAGGACCGTTCGCAGGGGCGGCCGGCTCCCCTGGGGAGAGGCGCCGGGGACGGGCCGAGCCTCCCTGAGGAGGAGCCCGCCCCCGAGGCCCATGGCCAGGACCAGGCCCCCGAGCGACAGGAAGAAGGCCTCGTAGCCGAATCGGTCGATGAGGGCGCCCGAGGCGCCCATGCCTATGACGACGGCGAGCACCGGGAGGACGGCCAGGAAGCCCTCCACGACGCCTCGGTTACCCGGGACGGTGACGTCGGTGACCCAGGCGTTGAAGGCCGCGTCGTTGGCCATGGAGCCGAAGAAGGTCATGAGCGCGTCCAGCGCTATGACCAGGAAGACCGCCACGGCGACGCTCCTAGGCCAGGCGGCCGCGGGATAGGCCATGGTGCTCGCCGCCCAGAGTACGTAGCCTACGAGGATGAAGGGCTTGCGCCTACCGATGCGGTCGCTGGCCGCCCCGGCCACGAGCGTGGTCAGGGTGGCTACGATGGAGCTGACGGCGACCATGGCCGCGATGGGGCCGGGGTCGGGCGTGATCGTATCGTAGACGAAGGTGTTGAACCAGGAATTCTCCACGTTCCAGGCTATCTGGCCCGATAGGCCCAGGAGCCCGAGTACCGCCCAGTTCCTGGCGCCGACCCGTTGGGCGCCGACCCGTTGGGCGCCGTTCCGTGGAGCGCTCATGATCGCCCTCCGGCGAGGAGCGCGAACGCCGCGTAGAGTTCCTCGTTAAGGCGCCGTACCAAG
>CAZNNA010000223.1:0-6098 GCA_964573825.1 uncultured Treponemataceae bacterium | reverse complement strand
CAGGCTCTCCGCGCCCAGGGCCAGGGCCATGCGACCCTCGCTACCCATGGCGTTGATGAGCAGGGGATAGGTCGAGCCCTTGACGCGTTCGAAGAGCAGGGCCGGGCCCCCTCCCGGCATGCGCATCACCCGGTCGGCTATCTCGGTTATCTCGAGCTCGGGATCGACCTCGACCCCGATGCGCCTTAGCTCGCCGCGCTCCTCGAGCGCCGCCATGAAGTCCCGTAGTCCGTCGTATGCCATAGGGTATCAAGTATATAGCGAAACGTAGCGGCAAGGAAGCGAAGGCCGCGCGCTATCCCCTGTCGGCCCCCGCTATATCGGCGATATCGGCCTCCTCGTAGACCCGCGTCTCGGTAGCGCCGTGGAGCGGCGCCCAGACCTGGGCGAAGAAGGGGTTGCGCGCGGCTATCTCGTGGTAGCGCCAGGGCGGGCCCTCGCAGTCGGGGCACCAGTGCCCGGCCTTGAGGGCGGTATAGGGCCTCATGGTAAAGCGGTGCCCGAAGGCGCAGCTCCACTCGAGGGGCTCGTAGAGGTCGCCGGACCAGGCCTCCGAGAGGCAGGCGCCGCCTCGGAAGGCCGCCGCGCCGCGCAGGTCGTCGAGCCCGAGGACGGCCTTAGCCTCGTCGTAGCCGTGGTCGAGTCGCCGCGCCAGGGACTCGTCGCCCCTTTCCATTGCGGGCAAGGGAGCGTCCCAGCCGGGCACGGCCTCGTAGGCCGCCCGGCCGCCGTAGAAGGCGTCGAGCCGCTTATCGTTGCCGTGGCTCGCCCAGTAGGCCGTGCCGTTGCGGTGCCCCTCGGCCATGGCGGCCAGGCGACGGCGCGTCGCCCGCTCGACGAGCCGCCTGAAGGGCGGCAGGCGCCTGGCCAGGGCTGCGACCAGGCGCATGGGCCAGGGCGTGGCGCTGAAGAGGGCCCGCTCCCAGCTGTCGTAGTCGTCGCGCCAGAAGCCTAGGTAGCGCTCGAGCTCGCGCGAGTCGATGAAGTACTGCATATGGAAGTTCTTGAGCGCGAACCAGCGCCGCTCGGCCACCGCCTCGAGGTCTGATATGCCGTTACAGGCGAGCGCCTTGTTCTGGTAGTCGTAGGCGGTGATGCGCATGCCGGGGCCCCCGCCCATGTTGTAGGCCCGGCGCCAGAAGTCGGACTCCGGCGCCTGGTCCAGGCAGCGCGCGAGGCCGTAGCCCGCGTCGCGGCTCGACACGTTCTCCATGCAGGAGGCCAGCGGCATGTGGAACATGATGGGATCGAGGAGGCTCATGTAGTCGGCGTAGTCGACTGGCATGATGTAGGTCATGCGCAGGCTGACCCAGTGCCGTATCGACGACTCGAGCACCGCGCGTTCCCCGGCTACCTTGGTCGCCGCGTAGAAGTCGTAAATCGACGGCTTGAGCGGGTCGCCTACGCGGCCCCAGTGGATGGGCGGCATGCGGTCGCCCGTCTCGGCCACCGTGCCGGTGTAGGCGAAGAGTATGCGCTCGGCGCCGCCCGGCTCCTCCTCTATGGCGCGCACGATGTTCCTGACGCCCTCGGCGTTGACCGCGCGGGCCGTCTCCGGGTAGTAGTCGGCCTGCGGCGATATGAAGGCCATGGCGTCGAGCACCGCGTCGGCCCCCGATACCGCCGCCTTGACGTCGCCGTAGCGGGCCGCGTCGCCCCACTGGATGGCCAGGCCCTCTCCTTCGGCGCGGCCCGCCCCCGCGAGGCGCGGTAGCCCAGCCTCGCGGGCGTATCGGGCGAACAGGCGGCGGTTCTTCTCCGACGGCCTGAGGAGCAGGACGATGTCTAGCTCGTCGCGCCTGGCCCAGAGGCACTTGAAGGCCTCGAAGCCCATGGTGCCCGAGCCGCCGAATAGGATAACCCGTCGCTTGTCCCGCATGCGCGATGCCTCCTTGTTACCTGGTACGAACCTTAGGGCTCATGCCGTGTCCGGATACCCTCATGGCCTCAGGCACTCGGCCACGGTGCGCCCTATGGCTTCTCGCACGTCGTCCTCTCCGTAGCCGAGCGCCGCCATCGCGGGCTCCGGATCTATGTAGGCCTCCCGGTACATGATGTCCGCGAGCGAGGGCAGGCTGAGCCCGCCTTCCTTGCCCGCGATGGCGTGGCGAGCGGCCAGTACCACGTTGGCGAGCCTGAAGAGCGGCTTGGGCAGGTGCCTCACGCGAGCGCCCGAGCCCATGGCCGTGACGAGCAGCGGCACGAACTCCGACCAGGGCATGTTGAGGCCGCCTATGGCGTAGGATCGGCCGCCCTCGCCCCGCTCGAGCGCCCCGGCCGCGGCCTTGGCCACCTGCTCCACGGTCACCATGGCCGTACCGCCGCTCCGCTGCGGGTAGTACACGGTCGAGCCCATCTTGGCGAGCATATCGACGAGGAAGGTCCACAGCGGCTTGCGGCCGGGCATCGTCCCGAAGATGTAGGGTAGCTCGAGCACCGTCGTCGAGAAGCCCGGCGCGTTCATCGAGAGGACGGCCTCGCGCTGCTCGACGCGGCTCCGTATATAGCAGTGGACCTCCGGGAGCCGTAGCTCCGGCCACATCCTGGCGCAATGCGTGAAGTAGGAACCGTACACGACGGCGCGGCGAGCGCCGGCCTCGCGCGCGAGCCTTAGGAGCCTCCCGCACTGCTCCACGTTGGCCTCCCGGAACTTGGGGTAGGCCGGCCAGTCGACGATCACGCGATCGTCGAGCCCCGCCGCGTACATGAAGCCGTCGTGGCCCGCCAGCATGTGCCGGACCTCGTCATCGGGAAGCGCGAAGACGTTCCCGAGGCGGCAGGCGACGCCGGGCGGCAGGAGGCCCTCCGCCGGCATGGGCGGCAGGGCTATCGTCGAGACCGCGTGGCCTCGGGCGAGCAGCTCCCGCACCGTATGGTAACCAAGGAAACCCGTGCCTCCGACCATGAAGACGCGCATAGGGACCTCGCTTCCGAACATCACTAAGGTTCGTACCAGTCGCTGGCGACGCCGTTGCCTTAGTGTAGTCGGGCGACTACGCGTTGTCAAACCTTTTCCCCGCCCCGCCTACTCGCGGGCAGCCGCGAGGGAACAATCCTAGCCTTGGTCGCGAGGGGGCCGCCGGTCGGGGTTCCGAGCGAGTAGCTCGACGACGATGGCGCCGAAGCGCTCCTCCAGCGCTCCTGGGTCCTCCTCGGGCAGGCCCACGGCGCCTGCGAGGTATTCGCCGAAGAGCTCCATGCCTAGCCCGAGCGCGGCGATGATGAAGACCGTCTCCCGAGGATCCATGCCGCCGGGAAGCGATTCGCCTTCCCTGTCCCTGCCGGCGAGCTCGGCCAGGGCGCGTAGGTAATTACCGGGCCCTCGGGGCATCGCGTCCTTGTCCTCCTCCAGGATGAGGCGGGCGATGTAGCGCCATAGCCTGGGATCCGCTCGGGAGGCGGCCGAGGCTCGCCGTACCGCCTCGGCGAGGGTTCCGGGTTCGCCGACGGCCTTCCGCATGCGCTCGTCGAAGTATTCTCCGACGCTGCGGGCCAGCTCCTCCTTGGAGCCGAAGTGCCTGTGCACGAGGCCGTGGTTGACGCCGGCCGCCTCCGCGATGCGCCTGACGGTTACGCCGCTCACGCCGTGCTCGGCGAAGAGGTCGGCCGCCGCCTCCGTGAGCGCCGCCACGACCTCGTCGCGGCCCTGGGGGCGGCCCTGGTGCAGAGGCTCCTCGGCTTGCACGGGACTAGGCCCTGGCGCGGCGATCGTTCGCCTCGATGAAGGCGCGGGGGAGGACCAGGTGCTCGTGGGTCTTGGCGCTCGTCGGCGCCCAGGCCAGGGACTCAAGCCTAAGGAAGCGCTGGACGGCCGCCTCGACCTCGTCGACGGGTATGCCCAGGTGGCCGTTGATCCAACCCTTGAGCGCCTCGAGGCTCACCTTGACGGCGCCCTCGTGGATGCGCTCCCCGTGGAGGAGCGCGTAGTCGACCATGCCGCGGGCTATGCGCTCGCGAGGCATCGTCTCGATGAGGTCGGAGACCTGCTCGTTGGAGCGCCTGATGCGCTCCGATAGCACCTTGATGATCTTGAGGGCGAACTTACCGTTGGATAGTATCATGGCCTCGAAGGCCGGCCCGTCGACCGCCAGCACGTTCGTTCGCCTCGCGGCTATCGCCGTGGCGGAGCGCGGCTTGTCGTCGATGAGGGCCATCTCGCCGAAGAACTCGTTGGGCTCGCTCACGGTCTTGATGACCGTCTCTCCCCGGTCGACCTTCTTCTTGAGGTCGACCGCCCCGACGAGGAGCACGTACATGCGATCGCCGCTATCTCCCTCGCGGAAGATGACGTCGCCCGATTCGAACTGGAGCAGGTTTTCGTTCGCCATTGCTCAATCATAGACCGGGGACCCCTGGTGGGCAAGACCTTGCCGGCGCGGGGTTCCAGCCGTATAGTCTGCCTATGCGCCTATCGGAGAGAGCCAATCGCGTCGTTTCCCTCGTCGCCTTCCCCTCGCTGCTCGTAGCGCTCGGTTGCGTCGCCTTCGCGCTCAGGAGCGAGCTGGCGGGCTTCTGGCGCTCCGCCGAGGCTATCCGCTCCTGGGTCGACTCAGCGGGAGCCTTGGCGCCGCTCGCCTTCATGGGCATGCAGGCCCTCCAGGTAATCGTCTTCGTCATCCCCGGAGAGGTGATACAGATCGCCGGCGGCTTCGCCTTCGGGCTATGGGGCGGTACGCTCTGGTCCGTGCTGGGCATACTCGCCGGCTCCGTCGTCAACTTCTACGTCGGGAGGATCCTGGGTAGGCGCTTCGCGCTCGCCGCCCTGGGAGCCGAGCGCTTCGAGAAGGTGGAGTCGGCGACGGCGGGCGGCCGCGTCGCCAGCGGCTTCTTCATGCTCTACGTCGTACCCGGGGTACCCAAGGACGCGCTTACCTACGCGGCCGGCGCCAGCCGGCTCTCCTTCGGTGCCTTCCTGCTCATCTCGACGGTAGGCCGGCTTCCCGGCATACTCGGGAGCTCGTACATGGGCTCGGCCGTGTACGAGAAGGACTACGCCGTGGCCGTCGTCCTCGCTCTAGGAGCCGGATTGCTCCTGCTCCTAGGCTTCCTGTTCCGGGATCGGCTTCACCGCCTAGCCGAGCGCCTTATCGGGCGCCTCTCCCGGAAAGGGCCGTGACCCGCTGGAGCCAGCGCGTCTCGGCCCCGTCTACGAGCTTGGTACGCTTCCACGATCCCGTTCCTTCGCCGAAGGCCTCCCCGAAGTCCTCCCTATCGACGACGAAGCACAGCTCCCAGCGGCTGAACCTGGCGGCGAAGGCGCCGAGCGAGGCGTAGAGCGCCGAGGCTTCCTCCGGCGTTCCGAGGCGCTTGCCGTAGGGCGGATCGGTAACCACGAAGCCCTTCTCCGCGAAGGGCGCGGCCTCCTCGGCCCTGGCCCGGTAGAGGCGCAGCCTGTCCTGGACGCCCGCGAGGCCCGCGTTGGCGAGCGCCGCGTCCAAGGCCGCCTGGTCGGCGTCGGAGCCCGCTATGAGCGCCTCGCGATCCAGCCGCACGGCCGCGCGGGCCTCGTCCTTGGCCTCCTTGAGCGCCGACGGGCTCCCGTCGGGCATGGCCTCCCAGGCGAAGCCCCGGCCGAGCCCCGGCGCTATGTCGAAGGCCATCAAGGCGGCCTCTATGGGAACGGTGCCCGAGCCGCAGAACGGGTCGTAGAGGGGGAAGGATCGCCTCCATCCGGCTAGGTAGAGTACGGCGGCCGCGACGCTCTCCTTGAGGGGGGCCTCGGTCGGGCGCTTCCTATAGCCGCGCCGAGAGAGCGCCTGGCCGCACAGGTCGAGCTCCACTAGGGCCTCGTCGCGCTCGATGCGTATCCTCGCGGAGACCGTCGCGCCCGTCTCGGGCATCCTGGCGACCTTGTAGAGCCGGCAGAGCCTATCGTAGGCGGCCTTCTGGGCAATGGACTGTATGGCGTTCTGGGCCGATAGCGTCGACCGTATGGACTTGGCCTTCTCTATGACCAGCCGGTCGGGCTTCCCGACCCAGCGTTCCCACGGCAAGGCGGCGCAGCCTTCGTAGAGCTGGTCGAAGTCGGCCGCGCGGAAGCTTCCCGCCGACAGGAAGAGCCTGTCGGCCGTGCGTAAGCCAACCAAGGCCTTGGCCAG
>CAZNNA010000222.1:3410-6107 GCA_964573825.1 uncultured Treponemataceae bacterium | reverse complement strand
GGTGCCCGGCTACAGCGAGTACGAGAAGCTGGAGATAGCCAAGCACTTCATCGTGCCCAAGCAGATAGCGGAAAACGGCCTCGGAGGATCTTCGCTCAAGTTGCGCGACGACGCACTCCTCGAGATCATAAGGCATTACACCATGGAGTCGGGCGTCAGGGCCCTGGAGCGGGAGATAGCCCGAGTCATACGCAAGACGGCCGAGGAGGCCGTGCGCGGCGGCTACGCCGAGCCGGGCAAGGATAGGTCCTCCTTCAGGCGCGTCATAGGCGCCCCGTCGCTCCCGAGGCTCCTCGGCAAGCGCCGCCACGAGAACGACCTCGTGTTCAAGGAGTCGGCCGTGGGCGTAGCCTGCGGGCTGGCCTGGACTGAGCTCGGCGGTACCGTCCTCCCGGTGGAGGCGTCGAGCTTCAAGGGCGAGGGCGAGCTCATCCTGACTGGCAACCTGGGCGACGTCATGAAGGAGAGCGCCCGGGCGGCGCTTACCTACCTGCGGGCCCACGGCGAGTCCTACGGGCTGGCGCCGGAGGACTTCGCGGGGCGCACCATACACGTCCACGTGCCCGAGGGCGCCATACCCAAGGACGGGCCCTCGGCCGGCATAACCCTGGCCGCGGCGATAGCCTCCGCCCTGACCGGCCGGCCGCTCAGCCCCGGCTGGGCCATGACCGGGGAGATAACCCTGACCGGGCGCATCCTGGCCATCGGCGGCGTCAAGGAGAAGATCCTGGCCGCCCACCGCAACGCCATCACGAGCGTCCTCCTTCCAGAGGCCAACCGCAAGCATATCGACGACATCCCCAAGGAAGTGGCGCAGGACATGACCTTCCGCTTCTCCTCGAACATAGCGGACGCCTTCTCGGTGCTCCTCCCCGAGGCCCGGCCCCAGGCATGAAGGGCGACGTCGCCAACCTAGCCAGGGTCCTCCTCGCTCGCCTAGCCGTGTCGGCGGCCCTCGCCTCGGCCGCCTCGGCCTTCGTCTACGTCGGAGGTAGCCTAGGTAGCCTCTCCGAGGCTGCGCTACGGACTGCCCTGCAATTCATGGGAGGCCTGGGGCTCGCCGCGACGGCCCTCGGCGCGTCCGGCATCGCCGCCGCCGCGGCGGCCCCGGCCCTCGGGGCTCGTTTCTTTCCCTCGTCCGCCGTCGCTTCGCTGGCGGCGGGATTGCTCGGCTTCGTCCTGGCCCTCGCCTCGGCCGCCGTCGGCGCGTTCGCGGCGGGCTTGAGCGTCTAGGATGTCCCCTCGGGCGCGTCGGGTACCGAGGCATCGGGCCTGAGCCGCTCCGCCGCCCTCATGGTCCAGTCGGCCAGCTCCTCGAGGCTCATCGTCTCGTAGCCGGGAACGTAGGTGTCTAGGCGGCCTCCCAGCGGATCCGCCCAGGCCGCAGGCACGGAACCGTTCATAGCGCCAAGGACCGAGCCCACCTCTCCCGCGTTGCAGTCGACGTCCATGCCGCAGTCGGCCAGGGCGCGGAAGGCCGTGCCCAGGTCGTCGCCTGAGAACCAGAGGCCGAGTACGACAGCGGCGAGGTTCGGGTAGACGTGTATCCAGTTGAAGCGCTCGAAGCGGCTCTCGACGCGGCGCCAGGCCTCCAGGGCCGTTCGCGAGGCTCGCGCGGCCTCGAGGGTACGGTCGAAGACGTCGGCGAACTCGGTGCCGTCAGGCACCCACGCGCGCGAGGCCGCGAGCAGCGAGCGGGCGTCGTCGTACCTGAAGGCCAGGGAGACGAGGACGGCCGCATGGATGCCGCCGTAGACGCCGTTGCCGCTGTGCGACACGACGGAGTCGCGCCAGGCGTAGAGGGCCGCGCGGTCGGGATCGCCCGGAGCGAGGAAGCCGTGAACCATGGTCCGCATCTGGGCGCCTATCCATTCCGAGAACCAGTTCGAGCGGCGGCCGGACTCGGGCGGGAGGATTCCCTGGCGCAGGTTGTCGAGCGCTATGAGCTCGGCGCTCCAGCCGAACGGGATGAGCCTGAGCCAGGCTTCGCCGATGTCGACGGGCGTGAAACCGTGGCCCCCGCGCTCCGCGGCCACCAGCGCCGCCAGCTCGTAGGTCACGTCGTCGTTGAGGCTTTCCGGGGGCGTTACGTAGCCGTCGAGCCTATCTCCGTAGCGAGCGCGGAGGGCGTCTCCGGTATAGCCCTCCAGGGCGGTGCCGTAGGAGGCGCCGGCGATCTGCCCGATCCAGCCGGCCAGCACGCGGGCGCGCGTGTCCGCCTTGGCGGGGGGCGGCGCCGGTCGGGCCTTCGGAAAGGCGGCGACGATGTCCTCGAAGGACTCGGGGCGGGCGAAGCGCCAGGAAGGCGAGGCCTCGTCGCGCGGGGCCGCCGCGAGGCGGGCCTGGATCCGGGCGCTCCGGAGCTCCAGCTCGCCGTGGTTCCCGGCCTCCAGGGCGGCGAAGCCCGCCTCGAGCTCCGCCTCCGCCGCGCTGACGTCGTAGCCGCGCTCCTGCCAGGCCTGGACCATGCCGACGAAGGCCTCCTCCGGGGCTCGGGAGCCCGGCACCTCGCTTCGCCAGAGCATGGCCAGGAGCGCCTTGCGCGCCTTGAGCACGTCGCCGACGCCCGACCAATCGCTCGCCTGTCCCTCGGGCGGCCTAGCGCCCAGCCTTAGCCTGCGTTCCCGTTCCCACGCTCTCTCCATAGTACCTCCTCGGCCCTCGGCCCCATGTACGCCATGATAGCACGTTCGGCTT
>CAZNNA010000222.1:0-3310 GCA_964573825.1 uncultured Treponemataceae bacterium | reverse complement strand
CAGCAGTTCGGCTTACAGCAGTTCGGCTTACGGCCGTTCGGCTTACGGCCGTAGGGCGTGCGGTTCCGAGGCTCGACGCTCAGCGCTCCTCGAGCCTCCGCGCCATGGCCTCCTTGACCTTAGGGCCGGCCTTCGCCGCCAGGGCCTTGAGGGAGGACACGAACTCGACGAGGGAACCGGCGGCCGGGCCCTCGAGCCAACGCTCGTAGAGGCCGAGGTCCTCCTCGTAGAGCCTATAGAGGTCGAGGTAGGCGTTGTTGATCCTAGCCATGTCGAAGGACGCGTAGCCTGGATCGGCGAAGGCCCCCGCGGCGCCCTCGGCATAGGCCCCGGCCCTGTCGGCGATGACGGCCGCCTTGCGCGCCAGCCTGGCTTCCCTGTCGAGCGCCGGATCGGCGTAGGCCTCCTCGAGGAGCCGGGCCGTCTCCGTAAGGTAGGCGGCGAAGGCCGCCCGGTCGCGGAGCCGCTCCGTTCGTCGCCTCGCTTCCTCGGAGTCCGGCCCGTAGCTCTCCTGGAGGTAACGCTCGGCGCCCGCTCGCCCCACGAAGGTGGCGAATTCCTCGTTGAACTGCTCGGCGCCCTTGACGAAGAGGGTCGCGTGGGCCGACTCGTGGATGACGAGCTCGGCTAGCTCGTCCGGCCCGTAGGCCAGCATGAACGAATAGAGCGGATCCTTGAAGTAGCCGAGGGAGCTGAACGCGTCCACCCGTCGCGAGATGACGTCCAGCCCCGCCGCCCTGAGCCTGGCGGCCTCCGCGTCGGCCTCCGACTTGTCGTAGAAGCCCTTGTAGGGGAGCGCGCCTACGACGGGATAGCGCCAGAGATGACGCGTAAAGGAATCCGCGGCGCAGGCTGAGACGACGTCGGCCACGTAGTCGCGCTCGAGCGCCACGTAGCGCGTGTAGTTCTCCGTCGGCGAGAGGCCGAGCGTTTCCACGGCGAAGCGGCGCAGCGCCTCCGCCTCCGTAAGGAAGTCCCTGAGCGCGGGGTCGAGCCCGGGATCGGCGAGAAGTCGCGAGACCGGTACCGCCCCGGCGCGCTCGGAGAGGAAGCGGGTGCCTTGCCTGACGTACCAGCACGAAGACAGGCTAAGCGCTAGGAGAGCGATACAGGCGATCAAGGCTAGGCGGGTTACGGACGGGCACATGGTCGCTACCATAGCACGGCTAGGCTTTTCCGGGCAGTGCGTATGCTATATACTCGCTAGTCACGGAAGAGGAGCGATGCCTGTCATGAAGCTTGTGTTTTTCGGGGCCCCCGGAGCGGGTAAGGGCACTATGGCGGCCAGGGCCGCCAAGGAATTCGGCTTGCCGCATATCTCCACCGGCGAGATCTTCAGGGCCGCCATGCGCGAGGGCACGCCCCTCGGGCTCAAGGTCAAGGCCGTCATCGACTCGGGCGGGCTCGTCTCCGACGAGCTGACCGTCGGCCTCGTACGGGAGCGCCTGGCCCTGCCCGACGCGGCCGGCGGATGGCTGCTCGACGGCTTCCCGCGTACCATGGCCCAGGCCGAGGCGCTCGCCTCGTTCTGCCCCGAGGACTACGTCATAGACCTGGAGGTGACCGACGCCAAGGTGCTCGAGCGCCTATCCGGGCGACGCATGTGCCGAGGCTGCGGGCGCATCTTCCATACCAGCTTCATGCCGCCGGCCAAGCCGGGCCTCTGCGACGGCTGCGGCGGCGAGCTCTATACCCGCGACGACGACAAGGTCGAGTCCATAACCGTGCGCCTCGATAACTACCGCGCCCAGACCCTGCCGCTCGTAGGTTTCTACAAGGCGCGCGGGACCCTGGTCCCGGTCGACGGCGAGGGCGACGCGGACACGGTTTGGGCCGCGCTGCGCGTTATACTCAAGGATCTGGCTACGAAGGCGCGCCCCTAAGGGCGCCTCCCTGGTCCCTCCGGGGGCCCTAGCGAAAGGACCTCTCCATGACCCAACAGCGTCGCGGAGCCGCTCGGCTCCCGCATGTCGTCGCGATCGCCCTGGCGGGCCTCGCGGCCTCGTCCATGGCATTATCCGCGGCCTCGTGCGCCGGCGAGCGGGCCGGGGAGGCGAGGGCGCCCGATCCGGCCTTCGTGGTGGCCCATAGCGACGGGATCGTGTCGCGCTTCTCCGACCTGTCGGTGGTCCTGAGCGCCGGGCGCGACCCGTCCCGGCTCGAGGGCGTCAATCCCTTCAGCTTCGATCCGCCCCTCAAGGGCACGGTGTCCTGGAGCGCCGAGGGCGATAGGGCGGACTTCAGGCCCGCCTCGCCGCTCGCGCCCGGGGCCGCCTATAAGGCCGTGTTCGACTTCGCCGCCCTGGGAGAGCCCCAGAACGGCTGGTTCTCCTTTACCGTGCGAGCCGCCGAGCCGGGCCTCGAGCTCAGCCCGGGCGCGCTGTACGCGGCCTTCGACGGCAGCCTCTCCCTCGACGGTACCGTCCGTTCCGAGGACGCGCCCTCGTCGGCCGACGTGGAGGCCCTGGTCAAGGCCCGCCTCGGCGGCAAGGACCTGCCCGTCTCCTGGAGCCACGAGGGCGGCGGCGTCCACCGCTTCACGGTCAAGCGCATTCCCCGGGGCTCCTCCGAGGCCGCCCTTACGCTGGCCTGGGATGGCTCGCCCATAGGTTCCAAGGCCAAGGGCAAGAAGGAGTACCGGGTGCCCGCGGAGGGCGCCTTCGAGCTCCTGTCGGTCTCGGGGCCCGAGGACGGCGGCGCGGCCTGCCTCAGCCTGGCCTTCTCCGGGCCCGTGGACAGGGACCAGGACCTGCGCGGCCTCGTGCGGACCGACGCGCCCGGCGAGCTTCGCTACGAGGCCGAGGGAGGCCTCGTCCGGGTGTACTCGTCGCTACGCTGGCCGGAGGACGTGGGCGTCACGGTCGAACGCGGCGTCCGCGGCCTCAAGGGCGGCGCCCTGGCCGTCCCGGTGCAGGCGCGCGTGCGCTTCGACTGGGAGAAGCCGGAGGTCCGCTTCGCCTCGGGCGGCGTCATCGTCCCGTCGACCCAGGGCACCAAGGTCGTGCTCGAGACGCGCAACCTGTCCACCGTCGTGGTGGAGGCCCTGCGGGTCTACGGCGACAACATGCTCCAGTTCCTGCAGGTCAACGAGCTCGACGGCACCAAGGAGCTCAAGCGGGTAGGCGACGTGGTCTGGCGCCAGGAGATAGACCTGGGCTGGACCGACGACAAGAAGAACCAATGGACGCCCTACGCCCTCGACCTGTCGCCCCTCCTGGCCAAGCATCCCGACGGGCTCTTCCAGCTGCGCGTCGCCTTCGGCCGCGACCACATACGCTACGTCAGCCCGAACGAGCTCTCCAGCCTCGGT
>CAZNNA010000221.1:0-6130 GCA_964573825.1 uncultured Treponemataceae bacterium | reverse complement strand
GGGAGACGGAGCTCACGCTCTCGGACTGGCTGATGGCCCGGTGGATCTCCCTATAATCGAGGGTGCGCTTGGTGTAGTAGTCGATGGAGGAGGTAGACATACTGAGAGAGCTATGCGTGGAGCTTCGCACGGGCGTGGAGGTCGGCGAGGCCCTGAGCCTTTCCGAGCTGCGCGAGTAGCGCTATGCCGCCTTCCACGCCGCCGTCGGGGCCTCGCCCGGCCCTCGTGGAGGATGTCGAGGGGGGGCAGCCAGATGCCTTCGCGAGAGGCGACGCCTTTGCCGGGTCGCGCTTCGCGAAGACCGCCGCTCGGGTCGTCACGGACGCGATGCAGGCGAACGGTAAGGGCGAACGACGGAATGAAACCCCTCGTCGAAGAGGTGTCGACGATAGGACGGCCATCGGCGTGCTCAAGGCGGTGAACGCCCGGGGACAAAACTGTCTGCCTGCCGCCTGGCTAGGCGGCTCGGCGGGCAGTAGATCGACGAGACGAAGTCTTTACGTCGAGCCTCGGGCGACAGCCGGAGGCTTTCCTGTCTATATCGACAGTACCGATAAAGAATATCGACATAACTGTCATTTTTAGCTTGACGGCTTTCTCGACTTCCTCCTAGAGTGCTTTCGTCCATTAAGTAATTAATACGACCCGTTCGGTACGGTTAATGACAGCTGGGACAATACGACGCCGGGAAAAGCCGTGGACATAGAAGCATCTCAGGATAGGCGAGAAACGCGCATCATAGCGGTAACGGGAGACGGCGGGGTAGGCAAGGCCTCGCGGTCCGACCCGCGAGGCGGTAGCGAGCTCCGCCTACCTTCCGACCCGGCGATAGCCCGGGGCGCCAAGGAAGCCCTGGCAACCAAGGGAATCAACCAACGACAGGACGGAACGCCATGAAGGACCTCAAGCACCTGTACTTCTTCGAAGGCCTCCTAGGGGAGGCAAACAACGACCTCGTCAGGCAGGCCCAGGCCGACGGCCGGCTCGCCGTGGGGAGCGTCTGCAGCCTCATACCCGAGGCTCTGCTATCCCTGCCCGGATGCTTCCCGGTGCGCCTCCGAGCGCCGCATACCGGCTCCATCGACCTCGGCACGTACTACATGACGAGCATGACCTGCGAGTGCTGCCGGGCCCTGCTCGAGCGAGCGGTCGAGGGCGGCTATAAATTCCTCGACTGCCTCATCGCCCCCGACGCCTGCGCCCAGATGAACCGATGCGTCGAGAACATCGATCTCCTTAAGCTCTGCGACAAGGAAAAGTTCTTCATTTCGTACTCCGACGTGCCCATGAAATCCGACGAGACGGCCCTCCGGCATTACGTTAGGCAGATGAAGGCCCGCGTCCTCGAGCCGCTCGCGGAGCGCTACGGGATAGACGTCTCCGACGACGCCGTCAGGAAGGCCGTCGCCTCGCACAACGAGGCCTGCCGCCTTATCTCGGCCATAGGCGAGTACCGCAAGGAGGCCCGGCCGCGCATCACCGGGCACGAGTTCGCCGTGCTCTGTACCGCGACCTACTGCTGTCCCAAGGACCTGCTCCTGGAGCCGCTCCGCGAGACGCTCGATGAGCTGGCGACGCGCGAGCCCGACGCTGCGGGGGCGTACCGCGCCCGCGTCGCCGTCGTCGGCTCGGAGATAGACGATCCGGAGCTCATACGGCTCATCGAGTCCGCCGGCGCCCTGGTCGTCGCGGATCGCTTCTGCTTCGGCTCGCTGCCCGGGCGGCAGGAGCTAGTCCTGGACGATTCCGAGGACGCGCTGACCCAGGTCTGCCGCCAGTACCTGGCCTGGGGCAAGTGCGCCCGCTTCATGGATACGGCCAAGATCCAGGAGCGCAAGACCTACATGGATACTCTCGCCCGCGAGTACCATGCGGACGGCTTCATCTGCCAGCAACAGAAATTCTGCGATTACTGGGGCTACGAGCGCGCGGCCGCTAGCCACGTCATGCGGGACGAGTACGGCTATCCCGTGCTGTCGGTAGACCTCCCCTACGTCGTGGGGGCCAACGGCCAGCTGCGCACGCGCGTGCAGGCCTTCGTGGAGAGCGTCGAGATCAAGAGGATCCAGGGGAAGGGCAAGGCATGAGCAAGGCGATGGGAAGCGAGCGCCTCGGTAGGATGTACCGGGGCGGCAGGACGCGCGCGCGGCGAGAGTGGCGCGGGCTCAAGGATACCTGGTACGACTATACCCGCTGGCTCTTCATATGGAAGACCATGATAGGCTTCGCCACGAAGCCGCTCAACGTCCGCGGCATGTTCCGCTATCGCTGGATGGCCAATTACCTCGTGGCGCCGGACTTCGTCGATCGCCATACCGAGGGCCTGCGGGGGCCGCAGCTACGCATAGCCCACGAGGAGTTCGACCTTATCGTGGAACACATGTGCGATACCATATCCACGCTGTTCCGCGCGGACCCGCGCCTCGGTAACGACAAGGAGCTGTCGGACAGCATAGTCGTGTTCGACGAGAACATGATGAGCCAGATCATGAACGGCTTTCCCAAGCTGCACATGATATGCATCCAGATACCGCCGATCTACACGAGCTCTACGATGTGCCAGGACGGAGTGCTCCACTACATCGACGTCTCTCAGTCATACGGCATACCGGGCGACGTCTGCCCCATGCCCTCGGCCGAGCTCGGCGTGGCCATAGAGGACGACTACCCCCACGTGGGCAAGTGCATGGTGCAGTGCAATACCACCTGCGACGGCAGCCTCATGGGTAACGGGCTCGAGGCCAGGCGCTTCAACATACCTTCCTTCCAGCTGGCCGTGCCCATACGCCATACCCAGGACTCGGTCCAGGAGTACGCCGCCGACGAGGTCCGCAACGCCATACGCTTCATAGAGGAGCAGACCGGGCAGACCTTCGACTGGGATAACTACTGGAAGTGCATGTCGACCTTCAACGACGAGACCAGGCAGTTCCTCGAGTGGCTCGACATCAGCAAGAGCCCCTATCCCCAGGTCGTGGGCAACAACGTGGCCCTCTACCGCGACGCCACCTACCAGGTGGCCGGCGGGCGGGATCCCCGCTTCCTGGACGCCGACAAGGCCATCACCGCCCTGGCCGTCCAGGGCTACAAGGAGAAGGCGCTCTGCGCGCCGGTCGCGCGGCACCGCGCCATCCTGTGGGGCGTGCAGGCTCAGTACTATACGGCCTTCCCGCTCTGGCTCCAGAACTGCTGGGGCATCATACCGCTCATCGACATGCTGAGCCTTACGTCGACCCAGATCTTCAGCCTCGACGATAAGGACCAGTCGATACGCGACATGGCCCACCTGTACCAGAACATGACCATGCGCAACCGCTCCAACGGCGGCTACGAGGTCGGCGTCCGCGACCTGTGGCGCTTCTGCGAAAGCTTCAAGGCCGACATGGTCGTGATGTACGAGCACATCGGCTGCAAGGCCATGGCCGGCTACCACGGCATCTTCGAGGAGCAGGCCAGGGAGCGCGGCATCCACATGGTCTGGGTCACCCATGGCCTCATGGATCCGCGGGCGGCGTCGCGCAAGGACATGCGCAACGAGGTGAACCGCTACATGCGCACGGTCATGGGCGAGGCACCCCTGGACCCGAGCCTCGAGGACTTCGACGATTCCAACACCTGGTAAGGACGCGCCTCTGCGCGGGAGGAGATAGACCATGAAGTATTTCGGCGGCTGCGATGCCGGTAGTACCTATACGAAGTGCGTGATTGTCGACGAGCACGGAAAGCTGGCCGCGTCGGTGACCAGCCGTAGCCGCATTAACCCCGTGCTGAGCGCCCAGGCGGCCCTCGACGAGGCCGTTGCCACGATAGCCGACCTCAAGGGAGCCAAGGACCTCGGTTACCTCGTCGGTACGGGCTACGGGCGCAATAAGGTGCCCTTCGCCGACGAGAACATATCGGAGATCAGCTGCCACGCCATGGGCGTGCACGTGACCGATCCTTCGGTCAAGGCGATCATCGACATAGGCGGCCAGGACGTGAAGGGCATATCGATAGACAAGGACGGGACGGTCCTGAGCTTCGCCATGAACGACAAGTGCGCGGCGGGCACGGGACGCTTCTTCGAGGCCATGGCGCACGCCTTCGAGATGCCGCTCGAGGAGTTCTCCAAGCTGTCGCTCAAGGCCAAGAACGTCATACCTATAACGGCCCAGTGCACCGTGTTCGCCGAGAGCGAGGTGATATCGCTCGTCGGGGAGGGTAAGCCCATGGACGAGATAGCCGCCGGCATCCAGCTCTCCGTGGCGAAGCGTTGCTTCGTCATGGCAAAGAAGGCCGCCGTCACCGACAGCGTCGCGCTGACCGGGGGCTGCGCCAAGAACGACGGGCTCCGACAGGCGGTGGAGCGCGTACTCAACGTCAAGGTCGCCAGGCTGTCCGTCGACCCTCAGCTCATGGGAGCGCTCGGCGCGGCCGAGTACGCCCGCCAGAAGGGCCTCGCCTCGGCGAGGAACTAGGGAGGGACTCGTATGCTCAAGGTCTTGGCGATCATCGCCTGCGTCGCGCTGGGTCTTTTCCTGCTCAGCCTGATAGTATATTTCTTTAACCTGGATATGAAGGGCGCAGCCGTGATGCAGAAGGTGCTCCGCAGGCGCTACGACAGGCTAAAGCGGGATAGGCGCCTGTGATAGAGCGCCTCTACGACGACGTCGTCCGGTCCTGCCTCGATCTGCTCGAGGGCCGGACGGCTCGTCGCCTGGCCCGACCGTCGCGGCCGTGGCCGGATTCGGGCGGGCATGACCTCGTCCTCAGGTCGGACACGGCCTTCGAGCTCGGCGGCGTCGACCTGCCGGCGGTCGGCGTCACGGCCCTAGCCTCGAGGGAGCGATTCCCCGGGGGCGACGAGATTCTGCTCTACGGGCCCGACCTCGGGGAGCTGAGGGCCGACGCCCCGTACGCCCGCCTCGCCCTGGTAAGGCTCGGCGCCACGAGTAGTGGCGGCGCCACGAGTAGTGGCGCTGAATCCGCCCAGGCTTCCTACGATACTGTACGGGGGCTCGAGCACGTCCGCTTCCGCGCCAGCCCTAAGGGCTTCATGGCACGCGTCTCCGTAGCCCGGGGCCGCGAATCGGTGCGCGTGGCGCGCGACGCCGTAGCGGCCGGCCTCGGTTTCGCCGAGGTGGGAGCCGCCTTCCTCTCGGCCTACCACGCCCGGCCCGGGGTGGAGGCCGCGCGTATAATTTTTATAACCCTACCCGAGTTCCCCTACCAGGAGCTCCGGCGGCTCGGTTCTCGTATAGACGACATAACCGAATCCTTCGACCACGCGCTCAAGAACCTCGGTATGGACTGCTCCTCCTGCGAGCTCAAGCCCGTATGCGACGAGGTGGAGGGGCTGCGCGACCTCCACGCCAAGAGCCTCGAGGGACGCGTCCGCGGAGCCTAGGCGCCCGAGCTTGCTTTCGCTCGCTGCATGAAAGAGGGGCCGCCCAGGCTATAAGCCGGGCGGCCCCTTGCCGTTATCGATGCCTGTTGGAGTATTACTCCTGCTTGGCCGCGAAGAGCTTGGTTATGGGCTTAATGGCTATCTTGCCCGCGCGCTTGAGTATGCTCGGCACCATGACGCCGGTGACCGCCTTCTCGAAGACGACGCCGTGGACGTCGGTGCGCTTGACGAGCTTGACGGCGTCGAAGGCGCGCGCGCCGGAAAATTCCTCGGAGAGCTGGCCCGAAACGCGCCAATCGCGCACTTCCGCCGAAAGCGCGCGCCCCGCCGGGCGGCCCGCGATGCGCTCCGAGGCGTAGAGTTCCTCGAACGATACGCGGAATGGATCTTCCACCCGCAGAAAATCGTAATCCGGCGGCGGGAGCGGCGGAAACGCGGCGTGCGGCTCCGCCTGATACCAGAAGGCCACGCTCGAATAATCGTCCGCGCGGTCGCCTACATCCCAGCCGTGGCAGCGCAGCGTCACACGGATGGATTCGTTGAAGCGGATCGGGTCCGGCGCGTGCCAGCGGTAAGCCGTCATGCGATTCCCGTCCGGGCCGTAGGAAACGCCGTGGAACGGCGCCTGGCGCTCCTCGCGGAATCCCCAGGCGTGGCCGAAGTAATCCTCGGTCCCGCTGGCGGGCAGCGGCGTCTCGGAGCCATCCAGGTAAATCTGGTCGCCGCCTTCGACCCACGCGCCTG
>CAZNNA010000220.1:1667-6133 GCA_964573825.1 uncultured Treponemataceae bacterium | reverse complement strand
ATAACCGCCCGTCCCGCCTGGACGCCAAGGGCCTCGGTGCCTGGAGCCCGGCGATGTGCCGCCTCTTCGGCGTCGACTCCTCTCACCTGCCGGAGGTGGTGGCCCCGACCGACGTGGTCGGGCCGCTCCTACCCGAGGCGGCCGTGGGGCTCGGCCTGGCCGCCGGTACGAAGGTGTTCGGCGGCGGCGGCGACCTGTCGCTCGTCGGCCTGGGCTCCGGGGCCGTCGAGCCGGGAGACGTCCACGTCTACATGGGTACCTCGGGCTGGGTCTCCGCGGTGACCGACCGCCGCCTCGTCGATACGGACGCCATGATAGCCTCGGTGATGGGCGCTCGCGCCGGGCTCTACAACTACATGTCGGAGCAGGAGACCTCGGGCAAGTGCATGGAGTGGGTCCGCGACCACCTGGTCCTGGACGAGGTCGGCGCCTACCTGGGCGCGCGCAACGCCGCGGAGGACCCGGACGCCCGCTACGGCTCGCTCTACGAGCTCCTGGACGAGGCCGTCGAGGGCGTCGCGCCGGGAGCGGACGGGGTGCTCTTCGCGCCCTGGCTGCACGGCAACCGCTCGCCCTTCGAGGACCCCAACGCGCGCGGCGCCTTCTTCAACCTGAGCCTCTCCTCGGGCAAGCGCTCCATGGTACGCGCCGTGGCCGAGGGCATAGCGATGCATAACCGCTGGCAGCTCGAGTCCATACGGCGCAAGACCGAGGCGCGAGGACCGGTACGCTTCGTGGGCGGAGGGGCTCGCTCCCGCGCGACCGCGCGCATCATGGCGGACGTCCTCGGGGAGACCGTAGAGGCCATCGCCACGCCGCAGAACGCCGGAGCCCTCGGGGCGGCCCTCCTCTGCGCCAAGGGCCTCGGGGTCCTCGGGTCCCTGGCGGAGGCCAAGGCCATCGTGCGGCCCCAGGCGACCTACGAGCCCGACGCCTCGCTCGCGGGGCTCTACGGCGAGCGCTTCCAGGTCTTCAAGCGCTTCTACGGCAGGAACAGGCCGCTCTTCGCGGCGCTCAACGACCCGAGGAGGGCGCGAGGGCGCGGCGTATGAAGGCCAGGGCCGCCCCGACGACGTCGTCGGGACGGTCGGCCGCTTCACGGACGAAGAGTCGCAGGCGGTCGCGGTAGTACGTGGAGGCGTACGAGAACTGGATCATGAGGAAGATGTCGTCGAGGAGGAAGGCCGTCATGGCCGGATCCGAGTCGGCGGCTATCTCGCCCGAGGCGGCGGCGTCGGCCACCATGCGACGGTAGCGCTCGGACGACTCCGTCTCTATGCGCCGGGCCAGCTCGTCGGCGATGCCGGACAGCTCCTCGGTGGTGCAGTCGACGTAAATGCGGAGTATCTCCGGGTCCTCGAGCGACGAGGCCACGGCCGCGCGCAGGAGGGCCTCGACGCGCCCGAAGAACGAGGGCTCCGCGTCGAAGATCTCGTCCAGGGTGGAGCGGAGGAGGAACTCGTACTCCTCCACTATGGCCATGAAGAGGTCTTCCTTGGTCCTGAAGTACTTGTAGAGGGCGCCGACGGAGATGCCGGCGGCCTCGGCCACGCGATTGACGTTGGTACCCGCGAATCCGTCGCGGGCGAAGGCGGCCTTGGCGCTCCGGAGCACCCGCCGCCGCTTCTCGTCGGGTATCCTGTCGAAGACCGGCGTCCATCGAGGCGCCGGCCGGGCATCGGCTTCCATGAGGCCACTATACCGAAAGGAGAGCGATTATGGAACGGCGTAACGACTACAGGAGCTACGGCTACCGATGGGTAGTCCTCGGGGCCTTCATGGCCGTCAACCTGGCCATCCAGCTCCTGTGGATCTCCTACGCGCCGGTGACGGGGCCGGCGGCCGCCCTCTACGGCACGAGCGACCTCGGCGTAGGACTCTTGTCCATGCTCTTCATGCTGGCCTTCATACCCCTGTCCATACCGGTGTCCTGGGCCATAGACAGCCTGGGCTGGAAGAAGACGGTCGGCTTCGGCTCCGCCCTGATGGGCGCCTGCGCCCTGGCGCGCGGGCTAGCCGGGCAGAGCTACGCGGGCGTCGTGGCGGCCACCGTCGGCCTGGCGGCTGCCCAGCCCTTCCTCCTCAACGCCTGGACCAAGGTACCCGCGCTCTGGTTCCCGCCGTCCGAGCGTGCCACCGCGGTGGGCCTCGTCACCCTGGCCAACCTCGCGGGCACCGCCGCGGGCATGGTGCTCACCCCGGCCCTCGCCGAGTCCCTTCCCATACCGTCGATACAGCTCTGGTACGGCGCCTTCGCCGCCGCCTCCGCCGCCCTCTTCCTCATCGTCGCGCGAGAGAAGCCCAAGACCCCTCCGAGCGAGGACGCCGACGCTGTCCGCTCCCTCATGCTCGACGGCCTTAAGCATGCCTTCAGGGTACCGAGCTTCAGGCTCTACCTCGTGGTGTCCTTCGTGGGACTCGGCGTCTTCAACGGCGTGACCACCTGGATCGAGGCCATCGTGCGACCGCGCGGCTACGGCCCCGGCGAGGCAGGCACACTAGGAGCGGTCATGCTGGTAGCAGGCGTCGTAGGCGCCGTGATACTGCCGGCGCTATCGGACAGGACGGGACGCCGCAAGCCCTTCATCATAGCCGGCCTGGCCCTGGCGGCCCCCGGGCTCGCCGGGCTCGCGCTCGCCCGCGGCTTCGGGCGCCTCTGCGCCTCGGCCGCGGTCCTCGGCTTCTTCCTGACGAGCGTCATGCCCACGGGCATGCAGTACGCCTCGGAGGCCGCCACCCCGACGCCGGAGGGCACCTCCAACGGCCTCATCCAGCTCTTCGGCCAGGCCTCCGTGGTCTTCGTCTACCTGATGGAGGCCCTGCGCGGCGCCGACGGTTCCTTCACGACGGCGCTCTTCGCCGCCGCCGCCGCCCTGGCGGCCTGCGCGGCCGCGTCGCTCCTCTTAAAGGAGACGCCGCTACGCATACGGGCGACAGATGGCGGCTCCGCGGCCGCCCGTTGAGTCCCGGGGCCCATCGCGGCGAGCGACCGCGACGGGCCGAGCGGCTAGGCCCGGCCCCGGAGCACCGCGACGGCCTTGAGCGGGTGGCCGTTACAGAGCGCCAGGATGGCGTTGGCGTGGGCCCAGCCGAGCTTGCCCTCGCCCATGAGGACGAGGGAGCGCACCGGCATCTCGCCGAAGGAGCGTATGACCATCTGGGCCGAGGCCGGGTCATGCTTAGGCACCTTGACGAAGAAGCGCTCGATGAACCCTACGATGAGCCGGCCGGCCAGGGTCTCCTTGAGCTCGCCCAGGGGCGAGTTGAGGGTAAAGGGCCGCCTGGGCGCCCGGGGCGGCAGGGACCTACCGAGCAGGGCGCTAAAGGCCTCGTCCCCGACGCGGCTCGCGCCTGCCACCTTGGCGCCGTAGTAGGGTTCCAGGGAGGCGCGGAGCGCCTGCGGCAGGGGCCGGGGGGCCTCGCCCACCACCCGGAGCGCGGCCCGGAGGCGTATGTCCCGCGATGAGGCGCCGACGCGCAGCTCGAAGGCGCCCGCCTCGACCCGCCAGCCGCCCGAGCCTCCGGTACCGCCCGAGCCGGTATCGTAGAAGGCGAAGGCCCGGGGCCCGAGCTCGAGCTCGACGACGCGCTCCTCCCCAGGCTCGAGGTACACCTTGCAAAAGCCCTTGAGCTCCTGCTCGGGCCTAAAGACCGTGCTCTCCGTATCGTGCACGTAGAGCTGGACGACCTCGGCGCCCGCGACGGCTCCCGCGTTGCGGACCGAACAGGAGACGCGAAGCGCCTGGCCTCGGTCGAGCGTCGCGCTCGATAGCCGGAGATCCGCGTACTCGAAGCGCGTATACGATAGGCCGTGGCCGAAGGGGAAGAGCGGTTCGACGCCGGCCGTATCGTAGTAGCGATAGCCTACGTAGAGTCCTTCGCGGTACTCCGAGCGCTCGGCGTCGCCGGGGAAGTAGGGCGCCGAGGGATTATCCGCGAGCCGAGCCGGGAAGGTCTCGGCCAGCTTGCCCGAGGGCGAGGCCTCGCCGAGGAGCAGGGCCGCCGTCGCGGAGCCGCCGGCCTGGCCGCCAAGGTAGGCCTCGAGCACGGCGTCGGCCTTGCCGAGCCATGGCATCTCCACGGGGCCTCCGTTGGACAGGACGACGACGAGGCGAGAGCCGGAGGCCTTTGCCTTCTCCCCGAGGAGCCCGAGGAGGCGCTCCTGGTTATCGGGCAGGCGGAGGTCGGCGCGGTCGAAGCCCTCGGACTCCTTTATAGGCGGAAGGCCGGCGAAGGCCAGGATAAGCTCGGCCCCGTCGCAGGCGCGGAGGGCCTCGGCCTCGAGGGCCGCGTCCGGCGCCTCGCCGTCCAGCGAGAAACCGGCGGCGTAGGCGGGCGCCGTACCGAGCCGCTCGGCCAGCGCGTCGTAGGCGGCGTCCACCCGCGTCGGGTTGATGAGGGAGCTACCGGCGCCCTGGTAGCGCGGCGCCTTGGCGAAGGCCCCCACGACGGCTACGCGAGCCCCC
>CAZNNA010000220.1:0-1657 GCA_964573825.1 uncultured Treponemataceae bacterium | reverse complement strand
CCGCTCGAATGGGCAGGGCCGCGTTATCGTTCTTGAGGAGCACGGAGGACTCCGTCGCGGCGCGCCGGGCCAGCGCGTGGTGGGCCGCCTCGTCGTACCCCGTCGCGCCAAGGCCCAGCGCCGCCGATCCGGCGGCGGGAGCCTCGGGCGACGCGTTGACGAGCTCGACCACGCGGGCGGCGCAGCGATCGAGCGCCTCGCGCGACAGGCTCCCGTCGGCCAGGGCGGCGAGCAGCGCGGCGTCGCAGGCGCCCTTGTTGCCCGGCATCTCCAGGTCGAGGCCGGCGCGCACGCCCTCTACCCTATCGTTGACGGCTCCCCAGTCGGACACGACGAGGCCGCGGAAGCCCCACTGCTCGCGCAGCACCTCGGTAAGGAGCCATGGATCCTCGGAGGCCTGGACGCCGTTTACCTTGTTATAGGAGCACATGACGGTACGCGGGTTCGCTTCCTTAACGACCGTCTCGAAGGCCGCTAGGTATATCTCGCGCAGGGTCCGCTCGTCCGCTATCGCGTCCACGACCAGGCGGTAGGACTCCTGGTTGTTGACGGCGTAGTGCTTGAGGCTCGTGCCCACGCCGCGGCCCTGGACGCCCTTGACGAAGGCGGCCGCCAGCCGGCCTGCCAGGTAGGGGTCCTCGGAGAAATACTCGAAGTTGCGCCCGCAGAGGGGGCTCCGCTTGATGTTTATGCCGGGACCTAGGAGCACCGCCACGCCCTCGGCGATGCATTCCTCGCCCAGGGCGTCGCCCACCGAGCGCAGGAGTTCCTCGTCCCAGGAGCTCGCCAGGGTGACCGCCGTGGGAAAGCAGACCGCCGGCACGCTCTGGCCGACGCCCAGGTGGTCCATCTCGTCGGTCTGCTTGCGGAGGCCGTGCGGACCGTCAGCCACCATGACCGCTCGGAGCCCTACGCGGGGTAGCGCCTTGGTGTGCCAGTAGCCCTCGCCGCTCACGAGGGCAGCCTTCTCCTCGTCGCTCATCAAGGCGACCATAGCCCGTGCCGTCTCGTTCATGTTCCTACCTCCCTCGCAAGCCGTCGAATACCAGGTCCAGGAGTTCCTTCATGATGGCGTCCCGGTCGAGGCCCTCCGCCTCGACGAGGCTATCGCCCCGTATGGCCAGGCGCTGCTTGAGCGCCCGCGTCGCGTTTATCAGGGTCACGAGGAGGAGGCGCGGCTCGCGGTCGTTCCGTATCGAGCCGTCCGCCTGGCCGCGCCGAAGGGCGGCGAGCATAGCGTCGTTGTGGGCCAGGGGCACCGCGGCTCGGAGCCGTTCGATGAAGGCCGGGTCGAGGCGCTCGCTCGAGTAGTAGGCGTCGAACTCGGCCATGAAGCGTAGCTCGTCGTCGAAGCCCGGCCGGGCCCAGAGCCGATCGAAGGCCAGGCGCAGCGTGGCGCGCCCGTCGAGCCCCAGGCGCCCGGCCTCCGCCAGGATGGCCGCGCCGTCGCGCTCGGCCATGCGCTCGAACATGGCGCGGAGTATCTCGAGCGCCAGGTCGCCCTTGTCTCGGTAGTAGCGGTAGAGCGTATTGCGGCTGACGCCCGCCGCCTTGGCTACGTCGGTCATCTTGATATCGAAGAGCCCCCGTCGCGAGAACAGCGCGGCGGCGGCGCCTACGATGCCCAGCCGTCGCTGTGCGGGAGCCTGGAGTCCGC
>CAZNNA010000219.1:0-6134 GCA_964573825.1 uncultured Treponemataceae bacterium | reverse complement strand
CATCCTTGTCATTGGCGCAGCCGAAGAGGAGGAGGCCCCCCTAAGGGAAGAAGGCATTGAAGTCGGCGGCCGCGGCCCCCATGGAGACCCGCGTGTGGGCCCCGTCGAGTACGGCCGGAGGCTGGCCTTCCAGGATCTCGAAGCGGGCTCGCAGCCGCGCCGAGGCCAGCCCGCGCTCTATGTCGTCGCGCCCGCAGCCGAGGTAGGCCGCGACCATTGACGCGATAGCGGCGTTCCTCGCCTGGACGCGGCCAATGAGGGGCGTACGGGCGCGGAGGCCCATCCACGCGGCGAGGCTGTCCGCGGCGTGGATGGGGACGGCCGAGGAGACGATAGGCGCGGCCCAGCCCGCGCGCGGCTCCAGGGTGAACGAGGTACCGTCCTTGCCTATCGTAACGCCTTCGAGGGACGCGGCCTCGTCGAGAGCGACGAAGGGACAGCCGAGGGCGGCCGCTCGCTCGCGTATGACCGCCAGGGCCTCCGGCCGGGTCGCGCTCGAGAAGGCCGGAACGCCGGCCTTGAGTATGCCGGCCTTCTCGGCCGCTATCTTCGGTATGGTATCCCCGAGCAACTCCGTGTGCTCGAGCTCTATGGGCGTGACGACGCAGGCGGCTGGCCTGACCACGTTGGTCGAGTCGAGGCGGCCCCCCAGGCCCACCTCGATGACGGCGTCGTCGCATCCGGCTCGCCTGAAGCACAGGAACCCGAGCATGGTCAGGAGCTCGAAGTACGTCGGGGCCTCGCCTCCGGGGAAGTCCTCGGGGCGCTCGCCTTCCATGGCGGCCGCGAGCTCGCCGGCGGCCGGTAGGAGTATGCCGTCGCCGACGGGAAGCCCGTCTACGGCTATGCGCTCGGTAAAGGACAGGAGGTGCGGCGAGGTATAGAGCCCGACGCGGCGCCCGGAGGCCCGTAGGATGGACGCTATCATCGTCGCCGTGGAGCCCTTGCCCTTGGAGCCGGCCACGTGGACCACGCGGTAGGCCTCGTCCGGGCTGCCGTAGAGCGCCTTGAGGCGCTCCATGCGATCCAGGCGGTACTCGGTGGGCTCGAGCCTGCGCTCGAAGTTGAGGAAGCGATTGAGGTAGGCGTAGACCTCGTCGGCGTCGCGGAACGTCATGCGCGCGCCTCCTTTCGTGTATCGGCCAGGCCCCGCCCGATGGCCGAGCGTAGGATGGCCGAGGCGGCGTCAACGCCGAGCGTCGTCTCGAGGGCCTCGAAGCCGGGCGAGGCGTTGAGCTCGCAGACGTAGTACCTAGGCTCCTCGCCGAAGAGGAAGTCGACGGTGCCGTAGGCCAGTCCGCTCAGGGCGAAGAGTCGGCGCGCCTCCTCGAGTAGCCCCGAGGGGGCGGCGAAGGCCCGCATGGAGCCTCCGCGATGCGCGTTGGACTCGAGCCCGGGCCCGCGCCGCTCTACGGCGACGCAATCGTGACGCGTCGTCCCTGCGAAGCCGGCGACGCCTGCGAAGCCGGCGACGCCTGCGAAGCCGGCGACGCCTGCGAAGCCGGCGAAGAAGAACCGAACGTCGCGCCCCCGGCTGGAGCCGACGTAGGCCTGGGCCAGGTAGGGCTCGCCCTCGGCGAGGCCGCTCGACAGGAAGCCTTTCCAGGCGGCCTCGTCCTCGACGAGGCGCAGGCCTCGGCCCATGCGTCCGTAGCGGGGCTAGCAGACGAAGGGGAAGGGCAGGGGCGCCCCTCGGGCGGAGGGGGCGCCAGCCGATGGTAGGGCTACCGTGGCCGGGTGAAGGGCCTCGGCCTCCGCGAGGAAGGCGGCCGTAGCCAGCTTGTCGTCGGCCAGGGCCGCGGCGCCAGGCGGGTTGACGACGGCGGCGCCGCTCGCCGCTAGGCTCTCGCCCAGGGCGGCGGGCAGCTCGCCCCGGAGCAGGGCTACGTGCCCCTCGCAGAAGCGTAGCGCCTCGCCTACCGAGCCATGGGGGCCGAGGACGGCGGCGTCATAGTCGAGCCCGAGGGAGGCCGCGGCCTCGGCCAGGCGCCGGGACGGATAGAACGACGAAAGGTAGCCGGGGTCGTCGGTCCTGAGGCCGTAGACGAGGCGTAGTCCCATGGCTTGCCCTGCTCGCGACCGGGGTCAGAGCCGCCGGGAAAGGAAATCCGCGATCGCCGCGACGGTGAAGTCCTTGATGCCCGGATCCCCGCCGTAGAAGCCGTACCCGTGGTCGGCTCCCTCGACGGTCACTCGCTCCACCGCGGCGCTGGCCGTCGCCGCCGCGGCCGACTCTCCTACCACCGAGGCCGCGATGATGACGTCTTTCGTGCCGTGCAGGTATTGGATGGGGCCTCGATAGGCCTTGACGGCCGCGATGCATCGGGCGGCCTCGTTATCCGAGAACCAGCGCGCCCCGAGATCCTGGACCTGCCCGAAGGGCGTGGTGAACCGCGCGCTGCCGGAGCGAGCCGCCTCGGCGGCCAAGGCGGCGTACGCGTCCGCTCCGCCCATGAAGCCGTACATGGCGGACGACCCGTCGTTGGCGACGGGCGCCAGCAGCGCTACGGCCTTATAGCCGTAGCGGGCCGTCGAGAGTACGGCGAGCCTCCCGCCCATGCTATAGCCGAAGATGCCAATGCGCCGCGCGTCCACGGAAGCCTTCGCTACGGCGTAATCGCGAGCGGCGTCCAGGTCGGCCAGCATCGCGTCGAGGTTGTTCTCCGTGAAGGGCTCGACGCTCTCCCCGCAACCGGGGAAATCCACGCGGATGCTCGCTATCCCGTTCCTGGCTAGAGCCTCCGCTATCGCGGTGAACCCGCCCGCTTCCTCCTTGCTGCCGCCGTGGCCGTGGGCCATCACCACGAGCGGTAGGCGTCCCTTCGCCTCGGGTACCGTAAGGATGCCGGGAATGGATACCCCTCGGGACGGGATCGATACCGCGGTGGCCGTGAAGCTAGCGCTTCCCGCCGCCGGGCCCGACGACGCGCATGAGAGGAGCGATCCGGCCAGGGCGATGGCCGAGACCGTTGCTTGAATGGGATGCTTCATGACGTGGTTCCTCCAGGGTTCTCGTGACGTTCTTCGCAGGAGGCATTCTAGTGAAAACGTTCCGGGGCGGCAATGAGGCCCGTCTAGGCGGATCCTAGGGCGCGGCAAGGGCGGGCGCGGCGACGACTATGGCCCAGGCGCTGGGCCAGGCTACGGGACCGGCCGCGAAGGCCTTCTTGAGGGCGGCCAGGGCCGCCTCGGCGGCCTCCCTGCCGAGCGCCGCGCGGATGGACTCCCCGTAGGCCGAGGCCGGCGATAGCCAGGCTTCCGCCTCCCTGTCGCCGAGGGCGCGCCGGCCCGCGCTGCGGTAGGTCTCGGAGGCTCGGGGTCGTAGGCCCAGCTCCTCGGCAAGGGAGGAGAGCGCGGCCTGGGAATAGCCGGGGGCGGCAGCGGAGGCGAAGAACGCGGCGTCGGCGGCCTCGAAGGCAGCCAGGGTTCCCGGTTCCAGGTAGGCCGACGCGGCCGCGGGCAGCGTGCCCGGCCGGGGGCAGCGCTCGGCCAGGGTCAGGCTGAAGCCGGGACGGGAGCCGAAGGCCTCGACGCAGGCGCGGAGGCCGGCCTTGGCGGCTTCCGCGGCCTCGCTCGCGGAGTCATCGCCTCGCGCGTCGCCTCGGGCATCCCCGTAGGCGGAGAGGAAACCCGAGGCTAGGACCGCGTCGAAGGCCGCGTGGCCGGCGGCCTCGGTCGCCGCCCTGGCCACGCCGGCGGGCTCGGTAGCGGCCGCCAGGGACGGGCGGGCGAGTTCCTCTACGTCGCGGAAGGCATAGGCCAGGCGCTCGAGGGCGGCCGGGTCGCGGACGAGGCCGGTCGCCGAGCCCTCGTGGCAGGCCCTGACGGCCTCGCGGAGGAGGAGGCCGTCGTCGGCCGCCAGCACGAGGACGTTGGCATGGCGCGGCGGGAAGGCGAGCCTATAGATGGCGTCCCGGAGGCCCGCGAGCCCGGCGGCCGCTCCTGCCTCCGCGCGGTCGGTCCAGGCCAAGGCCTCGGCATGGCTCGTCGGCGCTGCCGTAGCCGGCGATAGCCCTCCCGCGAGCCAGGCCGCCAGCTGGGCGTCGCGGCGCCGCATCACCTCGTCGCGAACCGAGGCCTCGTAGCCCAGGGATCCGGGATGGTAGAAGACCGCGCCCTTGAAGGCCTCCGGAAGGTACTGCTGGGCCGTCCAGTGGTCGCGGTAGGCGTGCGGGTATAGGTAGCCGGCGCCGTGCCCCAGGCCCTCCGCGTCGCGGTTGGCGTCCTTGAGGTGATCGGGCACCTCGGCCCGCTCCGCCTCGACGGCGGCCAGGGCGTCGAAGTAGGCCAGGGTAGAGTTGGACTTGGGGCAGGTGGCCAGGTAGAGCGTGGCCTCCCCCAGGTGGAACTGTCCCTCGGGGAGGCCTATCCGCTCGTAGGCCGCGGCGCAGGACTCGACGACGCCCATGGCCTCGGGCCGGGCCAGGCCCACGTCCTCGGCCGCCGATATGAGGAGGCGCCTGAAGATGAAGCGCGGGTCCTCGCCGGCGTAGACCATGCGCGACAGCCAGTAGAGGGCGGCGTCGGGATCGGAGCCCCTGACGCTCTTTATGAAGGCGCTGGCCGCGTCGTAGTGGTAGTCGCCGTCCTTATCGTAGAGCACGGCTCGGCGCTGGATGCTCTCCTCCGCCGCGTCCATGGACACGCGCACGAGGGCGCCGGGCTCGGGCGGCCAGGGCTCGGCGCTCGTCTCCACCGCCAGCTCCAGGGCGTTGAGGAGGCTCCGCGCGTCGCCGTCCGCCACCTTGACGATATGCTCCAGGGCCCCGTCGTCGAACTCGACGCGCCAGCGGCCGTAGCCGCGCTGCTCGTCGCCCAGGGCGGCCCTGGCGGCCTTGAGGAGGTCATCCTCGCCGAGAGGCCTGAGCTGGAAGACGCGCGAGCGCGATACCAGGGCCTTGTTGACCTCGAAGAATGGATTCTCCGTGGTGGCGCCTATGAGGAGTATGGTGCCGTTCTCCACGTAGGGCAGGAGGGCGTCCTGCTGCGACTTGTTCCAGCGGTGGACCTCGTCCACGAAGAGCATCGTGCGCCGGTCGTACAGTTCGCGCTCGCGCCTGGCGGATTCGACTGCGTCGCGTATGGCCTGGACGCCCGATAGCACGGCGTTGATGGATAGGAAGCGCGAGCTCGTCGTGCCCGCTATGACGCGGGCCAGCGTAGTCTTGCCCGTGCCGGGCGGGCCCGACAGAATAATCGACGAGAGGCGATCGCGCTGGATGGCGCGCCTGAGGAGCCGGCCGGGACCGACGATGTGGTCCTGGCCTATGAACTCGTCCAGGGTCCGCGGCCGCATGCGGTCGGCCAGCGGCCCCGGCGCGGCGGCGGGTGCCTTGGAGAAGAGCTCGTCGCTCACGGGTACCGAGGCCTACTCCCTGACCCAGGTGCCCCAGGCGACGCCGTTGTAGGCGTTGGACCACAAGCCGGCTCCCTGGGTAAGCGCGTACAGCTTGTATGAGCCGCCGCCTAGATCGACGAGCGGCATTGCCGTGACTATCTTGCCGGACAGGGTGGAGGCGTAGTTGGTGGCATCGGCAAGGGTCGCGTGGGCGGCGTCGGGAGCGGCTCCGGCCGTAGCCAGGCCGGAGGCGGCGTACTCCATGTAACCGTAGGCCGTGGGCAGGTCGGCGCTGGCCCGGGCGACGGTGTCGGTGCCCACCACGACGAGGGGCTTAGCGCCGACGCCGACGTAGGTCGGTACGGAGAAGGAGTAGGCGGAACTCGACGAGTAGGATTGCTGGGCGCTCTTCGTCCAAGAGGTGCCGTAATAGAGGATACCCGACCTGTCCGATACCACGATATCGTTACCTACGGCGCAGATGCCGCCGTACCTCGACGCGAGGGGGCTGGCCGCCATGCTCGGGGTAGTCCAGTCATTAGGGCCCGTCACCTTGGCGAGCCCGGGCATGGTCGCGCCTGCCAGGAGGTAGCCGCCGGCGGTGAACCAGTAGGTCGCGCCGGCGTAGGCTACGGAATCCGGGCTGCCGATGTCGGCGTTGGCGCTTATGCCCGTGGCGGCGAAGGCCGCGCCGGAGAGGTAGTGGATGGTATAGCCCGTCTCGGCGCCTACCGCCTTGCGGGTGACGGCTAAGACCTGGCCGTTGTCGGCGAGGAGCCGCTCGACGGTCTCGTCC
>CAZNNA010000218.1:2565-6157 GCA_964573825.1 uncultured Treponemataceae bacterium | reverse complement strand
AGGCGGTCCGGGAGGGGCGACGCGCGCGGGCGGGGCTGCGCGCTCGGGAGGCTCGCCGGGCGGCGCGGCGACGGCAAGCCGCGGCGCCGCCGCGACGGCGTTCTCGGTCCGTACCGTCACGGTCGCGCGGACCACGCTGCAGGACTACATACGGACGAACGGCGATATAGTCGTGAACCAGGCCGTTCGCGTCTATCCCTACGTTACGGGGAAGCTTGTCTCGTCCAGGGTATCCCTCGGCTCGCGCGTGGCCAAGGGCCAGCTCATAGCCGAGATAGACCCGTCGACGCCCGGGGCCGCATATACCCTCAACGCCGTCTACGCCCCTATAGCGGGAACGGTCACGTCTCTACCGGTATCGGTTGGCTCCACCGTCGGCACGGCCACGGCTATCGCCGAGATAGGCGCCATAGACGAGCTTAAGGTCGAGGCCAGGATTCCGGAGCGCTACGTCGGCGTGCTCAGGGCGGGGCTCAAGGCGACCGTGTCCCTCGAGGCCTACCCCGGCGCCAGCTTCGCCGCGACCGTCGAGGGCGTCTCGCCCATAGTCGACTCGACCTCTCGGACCAAGGCCGTACGGCTAGCCTTCGACCGGCAAGACGCACGGATCAACGCCGGCATGTTCGCCAAGGTCAGGCTAAATACGGTGGCGTACGCCGACCGCCTGGCCATAGCGGAGGACGGCGTACTCGAGGACTCGGCAGGCGCCTACGTCTTCGTCGTCAAGGACGGCGCCACGGCCGAGAAGCGTCGGGTGACGACCGGCGTTGACGTCGACGGGCTCGTCGCCATCGAGAGCGGCCTCTCGGAGGGAGAGGTCGTCGTGGTCGAGGGAGCCTCGGTCCTGGCGGACGGCGCCAGGATCAAGGACATATCGTCGCCCGGGGCCGGCAAGTGAGCGTAGCCAAGAAAGCCGTGGAGCGGCCGGTCCTCGTAGCCATCTCCTTCGCCCTGATAACGATAGTCAGCCTCTACACCCTCTCCGACCTGGCCCTGGACCTGATGCCCGATACCGAGCGGCCGGTACTCATGGTCAGCGCGACCTATTCCGGGGCGAGCCCGGAGTCGGTGGAGAAATCGGTGACGGCGCCCCTCGAGAGCGCCCTCATCAACGTCTCGGGCCTCCAGGGCCTATCCTCGACGTCGAGCGAAGGCTCGGCCAGGCTGGAACTGGAATTCGAGTACGGCGCCGACCTGGACGCCGCCACCAACGACGTGAGAGACAAGCTGGATCGCGTCAGGCGAGGCCTTCCCGACGAGGCCGGGGATCCCCAGATATTCAGGTTCTCCTCGAGCGACATGCCCATCATGCGCATAGCGGTATCCGGCAAGCGCAGCTCGGAGGAACTCAAGGTCATAGCCGAGGATATCATCCAACCGAGGCTCGAGCAGGTCGACGGCATAGCCCAGGCCGACGTCAACGGCGGCCGCGAGCGGGTCGTCCGCGCGGAGCTGTCGCAGAACCGGCTCGACGCCTACGGCCTGACCATCTCGGGCATCGCCTCTCGCCTGGCCGCCGCCAACGTCGAGCTCGGGGGCGGGAGCATAGGCGACGGCGCCAAGAACTACCTCATCAGGACGACCGGCGAGTACGGCAGCGTTGACGAGATAGCCTCCACGGTCGTGGGCGCGGCCGGCGGCTACGACGTACGGCTCTCGGACCTCGGCTCGGTGGAGCTCGGCTACGAGGACGAGAGCCGCCTCGTCTACGTGAACGGAGAGCCGGGAATATACGTATCGCTGACCAAGCGCTCGGGTTCCAACTCCGTGAAGGCCGCCGACGCCGTCTACGGTAAGCTAGAAGAGATCAAGCCGCTCCTGCCCTCCGACGTGTCCATGGAGATAGTCTCCGACGACACCCTGTCCATCCGGAGCACCCTCGACAACCTCCTGTCATCGGCTCTCCAGGGCGCCTTGCTCGCCATGGCCGTGCTCTTCCTCTTCCTGAGGAGCCTCAAGAGCACCGCCATCATCGGCGTATCCATACCCTTCTCCATCCTCGTGACGCTCCTGTGCATGTACTTCGCGGGCATCACGCTCAACATGATGACCATGACCGGCCTCATCCTGGGCGTAGGCATGATAGTGGACGCGTCCATCGTGATACTCGAGAACATCTACCAGTACCGGGAACGGGGAGCCAAGCCCAGGATAGCGGGCATCCTCGGCGCCCAGGAGATGACCGCCTCGATTGTCGCCGGCAACCTGACGACCATAGTCGTCTTCGTACCCATCCTCTTCTTCAAGGACAGGCTGGGAATGATAGGCATGATGTTCGGCGATATCATCTTCACCATAGTCATATCGATAGTCTCGAGCCTCTTCGTGGCGCTGTTCCTGGTACCGGTGCTCGCCAGCTCCTACCTGCCGCTATCGACGCGCAAGGAGAAGCCGCTGCGGAGCAGGGCACTCGGCGCCATAGACCGCGCGCTCGGCTCCGTCCTGGACGGGCTCGACCGAGCCTACGGCAAGGCGCTCTCGGCGGCAGTGGCCCATCGCCCCACGGTCGTCATACTCGTCGCCGGCTGCTTCGCGCTATCGCTATCCTTCATACCAGGCATGAACATAAACATGATGCCGCGCTCGGACGATTCATCCATCAACCTATCCGTTTCCATGCCGCTGGGCACCAGGCTCGACGAGACCAAGGCGGTGATGCTCGCGATGGAGGCCTACGCCATGGACGAGCTACGGGGAGTGGAGACGCTCATCACCACCGTGGGCGGAGGCGGAATGATGGGCGGCGGATCGAGCAGCTATAGCGGCCAGCTCTCCATCACCTTGCCCGACTTCGCCGAGCGGGTCGACGACGCCCAGGCCATGCAGGCCAAGCTGCGGGCCCATTTCGGTGAATTCCCGAACGCCGCCTTCAGCTTCTCCATGGGACGGATGCGCCAGATGAGCGGCGCCGACATCGACGTGGCCATACGGACCCAGGACCTCGACACCGGCATAGGGCTGGCCCGCGAGCTCATCGACCTCCTCGACGAGAAGGTTCCCGACCTGGAGGACATCGCGATGGACCTGAACGAGGGCCTCCCGCAGGTGGAGGTGGTCATAGACCGGGAACGCGCCTACGCCTTCGGCGTGACCGTGCAGGCCATCGCCAAGGAGATAGACGCCAGCGTCGACGGTCTCACAGCGACGACCTATAGGCAATCGGGCGACGAGTACGCGGTAGTCCTGCTCCTGCGGGAGGAGGATCGCAGCGAGCTGCCCGACCTGGAGCGCATATACGTGCAGGGAAGCGGCGGCAGGGTCGCCATCGCCAACCTCGCGTCGCTCGCCAAGGGCGTGGGCCCGGTGAGCATATCGCGGGAGGACCAGAGCCGCATCATACACGTGACGGCCGGCATCACGAGCGATCGCCGCGCAGGCGACGTGGAGGGCGATATCAAGGCGGTCATAGCCGACAACGTCGTCCTGCCCGAGGGCACGAGGCTAACGTACGAGGGGTCCTGGGCGAGCGTCATGGAGACCGGCGGCTACTTCATACTGATAGTCACCATGGCCCTGCTCCTCGTCTTCGGCGTGATGGCCGGGCAGTACGAATCTTGGAAGGATCCGCTCATCAACATGTTCACGATCCCCC
>CAZNNA010000218.1:0-2555 GCA_964573825.1 uncultured Treponemataceae bacterium | reverse complement strand
TCGTGATGCTCGTCGGCATAGTGGTCAATAACGGCATCGTGCTCGTCGACTACACCAACCTCCTCGTGCGGCGCGGCATGCCCGTGCGCGAGGCCTGCGTACGCGGCGGCGCGGCCCGCCTTAGGCCCGTCCTCATGACTACGCTCACTACGGTGCTCGGGCTCCTGCCCATGGCGCTCTCTACCGGGGAGAACTCGCAGATGCTCAAGCCCATCGGCCTGACCGTCCTCGGCGGGCTCCTATCGAGCACGCTCATAACGCTGTTCTTCATACCGGTCATCTATTCGTTCTTCAACGAGCGGCGCGGAGCCCGCGCCGGCAAGGAGCTAAAATGACGAGGATTGAGATCATAGCCAACCGCTCGGTCCAGGAAGATATAATCGACGGACTTGAGTCGGTCATAGACGGGTTCTACTACACCGTAGTGCCCGTGGTCCACGGCCGGGGAGGGGCGGCCAGGATGCTCGGGACGGCGACCTGGCCGGAGGAGAACTTCATGCTCATAGCCTACGTAGGCGACGAGGTCGCCGAGGTCGCCTCCCTAGTCATCGGCCGCGTCAAGGAACGCTATCCCACCGAGGGCGTCAAGCTCTTCATGATCGGAGGCGCCCGTCTTGCATCTGGGTGACGTATAGGATACGCTCCGCCTATATCCTACCGATCGCAAGGAGTCTCTCGTGGCCCTCATAGTCCAGAAATTCGGGGGGACGTCGGTCGCCGACGCGGACGCCCGCGAGCGCATGTTCAAGAAGGTCGAGGGCGCCCGAGCGCGCGGCGACCGCCTCGTCCTCGTCGTCTCGGCCATGGGCCGCAAGGGCGCTCCCTACGCGACGGACACCCTGCTCGGCCTCCTCGGCGAGGCCGGCGCCGAGCCGGGGGGCATCGCGGGCGACCTCATGGCTTCCTGCGGCGAGACCATATCCGCCTGCCTCGTCGCGGCCATGCTGAGCGCGCGGGGAGTCAAGGCGGTACCCCTGACGGCCTATTCCGCCGGCATCAGGGCCTCGGGAGCCTACGGCGAGGCAGACATCACCGACGTGGACGCCGAGCGCGTCATGGCCGTGGTCGACTCGGGCGCCGTGCCCGTCGTCACCGGCTTCCAGGCCGTCGCGCCTAACGGTGGAATCGTGACGATAGGCCGCGGGGGATCGGACACGAGCGCCGTAGCCATAGGCGGATTCGTCAAGGCCGACTTCGTGGATATCTATACGGACGTACCCGGCGTCGCCATGGCCGATCCAAGGCTCGTGCCCACCGCGCCCTTCCTCGAGCGCCTTGACTACGGCTCGATGTACCGCCTCTCGGCCAACGGGGCCAAGGTACTGCACGACCGCTCGGCCATACTCGGGGAGCGACTGGGCGTCCGCATCCGCATACGCTCCACCTTCGACGAGGGCGACGGCACCCTCGTGAGCGCCGCCCCCCTCGCCCCCGACGCTCCCGCCCTGCTTGGCGTCGCCGCGCTTGGCGCCGCCAAGCAGGGCCCGGGCGACGAGGTCCGCGTCACGGCCGTCTGCCGGGAGGGCATGGGACAAGGCGTGGAGGCAAGTCTCCGTGCGGCCGCCCTGTCGGCTGGCGCCAGGCCGGCCGACAGGATAGCGAGCATAGTCGATCCGGACGCCTTCGGCTTCGACTGCCCTAGGGAGAAGGCGGCAGCGGTAGCGACGGCCTTGCTAGCCATCGCTCGGTAAAAAAAGGGAGCCGCCATGGCTAGGCGGCTCCCGTCTCCTTTTTTTATAACCGGCGCCTAGGACCCGGACGGGCAGGCGCCGCTTACGCGATCCTTACACGAGGCCCTGGGCGATCATCGCGTCGGCGACCTTCTTGAAGCCGGCGATGTTGGCGCCCACGACGTAGTTGCCTTCCATGCCGAATTCCTTGGCGGTCTCGACGCAGGCCTTGTGGATGTTGACCATGATGGCATGCAGCCTCTGGTCGACTTCCTCGGCGGTCCAGGCGAGCCGCATGGAGTTCTGGCTCATCTCGAGGCCGGAGGTGGCGACGCCGCCGGCGTTGGCGGCCTTGCCCGGAGCGAAGGGGATCTTCTTCTCGATGAAGAGCTTCCAGGCCTCGGGCGTGCAGCCCATGTTGGAGACCTCCACGACGCACTGGACGCCGTTCTTGACGAGAGTCTGGGCGTCGTCGCCGGACAGCTCGTTCTGGATGGCGCAGGGCATGGCTATGTCGACCTTCTGCTCCCAGGGGCGCTTGCCCGCGAAGAACTTGGCGTTCGGGAACTTCTTGGCGTAGGTCTCGACGCGGTTGCGGTCGATGGTCAGCATCTCGGTCAGGTACTGGTGCTTCTCGGCGGTGGAGATGCCGTCCGGATCGAAGACGTAGCCGTCCGGGCCGGAGAGCGTCACGACCTTGGCGCCGAGCTCGCTGGCCTTGATGCAGGCGCCCCAGGCGACGTTGCCGAAGCCGGAGACGGACACGGTCTTGCCCTTGAGGGTCTCGCCCTTGAGCTTGAACATCTCCTCGGCGAAGTAGACGGCGCCGAAGCCGGTGGCCTCCGGGCGGATGAGGGAGCCGCCGAAGGACAGGCCCTTGCCGGT
>CAZNNA010000217.1:0-6196 GCA_964573825.1 uncultured Treponemataceae bacterium | reverse complement strand
GGCGCCGGTAGCGGCGAGGGCCGCGCGTAGGCGCGCATGAAGCACGAAGGAGATACGACGATGAGAGACGACGCGCGGGGCGACGCCGCGGGCGAGGCGAACGGCCTCGGCTCGCGCCCCCTCAAGGTAGCCCTGGCCGGTAATCCCAATGCCGGCAAGACCACCATATTCAACGCCCTGACCGGGGCTCACCACAAGGTCGGCAACTATCCCGGCGTCACCGTAGAGAAGCGCGAGGGCTCGAGGACCAGGAAGGGCCGGCGTTACGATTTCGTCGACCTGCCCGGTATCTACAGCCTGACGGCCTATTCCATAGACGAGGTCGTGGCCCGCGACTTCCTCCTCGACCATAGGCCCGACGTCATCGTGAACGTCATGGACTCCACCAACCTGGCCCGCCACCTGTACCTATGCCTGCAGTTCCAGGAACTCGGCATACCGGTCATCGGCGCGCTCAACATGAGCGACGAGGCCGAGGCCAAGGGCATCAAGGTAGACGAGAAGGCCCTGGGCGCGGTCCTCGGCATCCCCATGATAAAGACGGTCGGTCCCAAGGGCTCCGGCATGGACGGGCTCCTCGACGCCATAGACGAGCTCGTCGCCCGTCCCCGCGCCGGCGAGGCCAAGGTCATACGCTACGGCGCCGAGGTCGAGGAACGGCTCGAGCGGCTCGAGGCCCTCGTCCGCTCGGACGCCTCCTTCGCCGCCAGGTTCCCCGCCCGCTGGCTCGCCGTCAAGCTCGTGGAGAAGGACGCCCATGCCTTCGAGACCCTCAAGGAACACTCGTCCTGTTCTGCCGTCGAGGCCGAGGCGAAGGCGGCGAGCGATTGGATCGACCATCATTTCGGCAAGGACGCGGAGATAGTCGTCTCCGAGCAGCGCTACGGCTACATACGCGGCGCCGTCAAGGAGGCCGTCAAGGTCGAGAGGAAGCCTGACTTCTCCCTGACCGAGGCGATCGACAAGGTCGTCATGAATCCCTTCCTGGCGCTGCCGATATTCGTGGGCGTGCTCTGGGCGGTATTCCAGATAACCTTCAAGCTCGGCGAGTACCCCATGGCCTGGTTCGAGTCGCTGTTCGGCTGGCTCGGCGGCGTCGCCTCGGCGGCCCTGCCCGAGGGCGTACTGCGGTCCCTTATCGTCGACGGCATCATAGGCGGCGTCGGCGGCGTGTTCTCCTTCGTTCCCCTGATCATCATCCTGTTCTTCCTCCTGTCGCTGCTCGAGGACGTGGGCTACATGTCCCGCGCCGCCTTCGCCACCGACAAGCTCCTGCACACCTTCGGGCTGCACGGCCAGTCCATCTTCCCGATGATGCTCGGCTTCGGCTGCTCGGTACCGGCCATCATGGCGGCCCGAACGCTCAAGAGCCCCCGCGACCGCATCGTGACCATACTCGTGATACCCTTCATGAGCTGCGGCGCCAAGCTGCCCGTCCACGTGCTCCTGGCCGCCGCCTTCTTCCCGGAGAACGCCGGCAACATGGTCATGCTGATCTACGCCATCGGCGTGGTCCTGGCACTGCTCTCCGCCTTCGCGCTCAAGAAGACCGTCCTGCGCGGCGACGCTACGCCCTTCGTCATGGAGCTTCCCCCCTACCGCTCCCCGACGCTGTCCGGCGTACTGTGGCACGTGTGGGAGAAGACCTGGCACTACATCCAGAAGGCCGGTACCATCATCCTGGCCTCGTCGGTGCTGATCTGGGCCATAACGAGCTTCCCCGCCTACGAGCCGAGCGAGGCCGACCTGGCGGGCTTCGCGTCGACCTACCAGGCTTCCGATCCCGGCGCCTCGGAGGGCGACGTCGCGGCGGCCGTGGAGACGGCCGTAGCCGTCCGGGGCCTCGAGGGAAGCATCGCCGGCAGTATCGGTAAATTCATCGAGCCGGTCTTCAGGCCCCTGGGCTTCGACTGGAAGATAGGCGTGGCCACGGTCACCGGCTTCGCGGCCAAGGAAGTCGTCGTCTCCACCCTCGGCGTGCTCTACGCCGTGGGCGTAGAGGAGAGCGAGGAGAGCGAGGGCCTCCGCGACGCGCTCCGCAACGATCCTAACCTGAACCCGCTCGTGGCCTTCGTGCTCATGCTCTTCACCCTGGTCATACCGCCATGCTTCGCCGCCCTCGCCACCATCAAGGCCGAGCTCGGCTGGAAGTGGCTCGGCTTCGCCTTCGCCTTCATGCTAGGGCTGGGCTGGGTGCTCGGCTTCGCCGTCTTCCAGATCGGTTCCTTGGCGGGCTTCGCATGAACGCCTTGATTCAGGCCGTCGTAGCCGGGGCGATGGTGGCCGCCGCCCTGGCCTACGTCGCCTCCCTGGCGCTGCGGGCGCTGCGCGGGCGGCGCCCCGCCTGCGCCTGCGGCGACGGCGGAGCCGCGCCGCAGGCGGCCCGGTCCCCCGGGGCCGCGGGGCTCGAGCCGCTATCCTGCGCGGGCTCCTGCGGCTCGTGCCGGGGCTGCCCCTCGGCGAGGGAGGCCTCCGGCGGTACGCCTAGACCCTGAAGCGGTCCGTGCCCGCCTCCACGGTGGCTATCATCTCGGCGTTGCGTTGGCCGAGGACCGAGACCCGTTCGGTGACCGAGCGGATGCCGGTGGTCTCGCAGCTGATGGTCTCGATGACCCGGTCGAGCTCGGCCGTGAGTTCCAGGAGGCGTCGCATCTCCTCGCCCGCCGACCGTGCCCCGCGGGTCATCTCCGAGGAGGCGCCTCGTACCTCGTCGGTGACGCCCCTCATCGAGGCCAGGGACTCGAGCACGAGCCTCGAGCCGGCGCCCTGCTCGGCCACGGCGGCCTTGATCTCGGCCTCGAGCTCGCCCACGCGGCGCACGAGGCCCTCGATGCTGTCGAAGGCCCGCTCGGCCTCGGCGGTCGAGCCGACGACCCGGTCGATACCGCCGCGAATGCCCGAGACGCTGGTGGCGATCTCCTTGGATCGAGCCTGCGACATCTCGGCGAGAGAGCGAATCTCGTCCGCCACCACGGCGAAGCCGGCGCCCGCCTCGCCCGCGTGGGCCGCCTCGATGGCGGCGTTCATGGCAAGGAGGTTCGTCTGGGCCGCTATGGACTGGATGACCTTGTTGGCGTCCATGAGGCCCTGCGACCGGGCGTAGACGTCCTTGACCAGTTCCGATACGCCGGCCAGCTTGCCCCGGCCGGCGTCCGAGGCCTCGACGAGGCTCTTCATGCACTCGGCGAAGGCGTCCACGTTCTTGGCGATGGAACCCATCGAGCCCACCATCTCCTCGATGGACGAGGATGAGTCCGCTATGCCGCCCTTCTGGCGCTCTATCATGCGGTCGAGCGACTCGATGTTACGCGTTATCTGCTCTACGGCGGCGGAGACCTCGCCGACGCTACTCGCCTGGGCCGCGTTGCGGCCTATCAGTTCCGCGACCGCCTCGTCGATGCGCCTGACCGCCTCGGCCGCCTCGGCCATGCCCAGGTCGAGCTGGCCCGCGCCGGCCCTGAGCTCGGAGACCGCCCGCTTGGCGTCGCCTATGATGCCGGCGAGCTTGTCGGCGAAGCGATCGAAGGCCCGGGCCATGGCGCCGATCTCGTCGCTCGAGCGAACCTCCAGGCGCTTGGTCAGGTCTCCCTCTCCCTCCGCAATATCGGCGAGCAGGGCCTGGGCCTTCTTGGCCGGGGCCGCCACGGTCCTCGCCACGAGAACGGTCGCCAGGAGCTGCGCCAGGAGCACGGCCCCGAAGGTGCCGAAGAGCATGGTCATGAGGGCCGACGAGCCGGAGGCCTGCCGCACCATGCGATACGGCTCCTCGGTGAGGAGAGACCAGGGCTTCATGGTATCGTCGACGGCCACGGGCATGTAGACCCTGAGGATGTCCTCTCCCGTCGCGTCGGAGACGGTTCGCTCGGCGCGCGGCTTGCCGTAGCGGACGGCCTCGAGCTCTTCCTCCCGATCGGGGTAAAGGTTCGTTATGGAGCGCCCGAGCAGTCCCGGGTCGACCGCCTCCAGGTACTCGCCGTCGTTATTGAGCAGGGCATAGGCCGCGCCCGTCTGCATGCTCAGCGTGTTGATGAGGCGGGTCATGGAATAGGCTTCGACCTCGACGCCGACGACGGCTACCGCCTTGCCGCCGAAGACGACGGGCGCGCTGACGCAGAAGACGGGATTGGCCGTCTCGTCTCCCTGGGGCCTATAGGGACCGAAGATAGCGGCCTGCTGCTCGTTGAACGGGCTCGAGAAGCGCCGCTCGGAACGGAAGGAGTCGGGCAGCTTCTGGAGGCGAAGCCCTCCCAGGCCCTTGGCGTAGGCGATGGAGAAGGCGCCGCTCTCGTTGCCGTAACGCGCGTCGACCTGCTCTCGATCCTGGCCGTCCAGCTTACGCGGACTCCAGACCGTCCAGGCCGAGACGATCTCCGTGTTCTTGTCGGCGACGGACTTGAGCATGGCGGCGAAGACCGACCGTCGGCTATCGTCGGGGATCGAGTTGAAGCCCTCGAAGATGGTCGCCATCGTCTTGACGGTGGCGAAGGGCCCCTCGAGCAGGGCCTCGATGCTGTAGGCGTAGCGCTGCGCCGTCGCCTCGACCTGCCGTTCCGCGGACGCCGTCGCCGCCCGGACCGTGGTCAGTATGGCCGTCGCGGCCGCGGCGCCGAAGAGAAGGAAGGAGACGCCTATGACGGGTACGATTATCTTCGTGCGTATGGTCATGGAACCCTCGCTCGATTCGGGGATTGTCGCGCCCTATCATATCCCGGTTTCCGGCCGTCCGCACCATTATTTGCGGATACTCCGCCGATAGCGTATCATAGCCTTGATGACGCGCGTAGCGAACCGTAGCACCATCCCTCGCAGTCCGTTCACGCAGCCCCGCGTGGCGCTATCCCTCCTATCGTGCCTGGCGACGCTATGCTGCGCGTTGAGCGCCTCGGCGCAGGGCCTCGACGGGGGCGAGCCGCGGGGGCGTCTCATCAGGGTCGGGGGCGACTGGGGCTATCCGCCCTTCGAGTATATCGACGAGCTCGGCCGCCCGGCGGGCTTCAACATGGATATCGTCCGCGAGGCGGGACGGATCCTGGGCGTCGAGATGGCGGTGAGCCTTTCCCGTTGGAGCGAGGCCCGGGAGCGGCTCGCGAGGGGCGAGGTCGATGTCCTTGCCGGCATGTACCGGAGCGACGCCCGGGAGGCGGAAGTCGACTTCTCCATGCCCTACTTCGTCAACTCCTACCGCGCCTTCGCGCTTCGGGGCTCCCCGGCCGCCTCCGGCGGGCTATCGGGCCGCATAGCCGTGCAGGACGGCGACCTGGGCTACGAGTACCTCGCGGGCCAGGGCCTCGGGCCGTCGCTCGTCGTCGTGGCGGACTGGAAGGACCTCTTCCAGGCGCTAGCGGACGGCAAGGCCGACATGGTCGTCTCCTCCATCCTCCAGGCCCGCACCGCCATCGATAGCGGTAAGTACCCCCCAATCGTCGGCCTGGGCGAGACGCTCTTCCACGCAGAGTATTGCATGGCCGTCCGGGACGGTGACGCCGACCTCCTGGCGTTCCTGAACGACGGCCTCGCCAAGCTTCGCGCGTCGGGTTCCTACGAGCTCATATACGCGCGTTGGTTCGGGAGCCGGGACCCGGACGAGGCGCACGACGCGGATATCGCCCTGAACGTAGCCTTATCAGCCGCCCTGGTAACCGCGATGCTCGCGGCTGCCGCCTGGATCGTATCGCTCTCCAAGCGGGTTCGCTCGATGGCCGCTGCCCTGGCAGCGGAGACCCGGCGCGGCGGGGAGGCCCGGGCAAGGCTGCAAGCGAGCCTGGCCGAGCTCGAGGACGCTCGCCGCGAGGCTAGCCGAGCCGCCGAGGAGAAGGCCGCCTTCATCGAGCGCGTCGTTCGAGACCTAGGCGCCACCCTTGCCTGCCTTCGAGTCCCCGGCGGGGACGACCGGGTTTCCCGGGCCCTGAACGAGGTCGAGGCCTTGCTCGCGGACCTGCGGGTCGCGACGGCCGGAGGAAGCGTAGACCTGATGATACGGCGCGAGGCCTTCGACTTCTCCGAGCTCTGCTCGGGCATAGAGGCCCTGGAGCGGCCGCTCGCCGAGGAGCGCGGCCTCGCGTTCCGCTTCTCGGCCCAAGGATCGGGATACGCCGTGGGAGACGCGGCGCGTATCGAGAAGGTGGTCACTAACCTATGCGCCAACGCCATTCGCTATACGTCGCGGGGCGAGGTGGAGCTGGTCCTGAGCCTTGGC
>CAZNNA010000216.1:0-6211 GCA_964573825.1 uncultured Treponemataceae bacterium | reverse complement strand
CGAGCGGCGCCCCCGGCGGCGGCAGCGGCCGCGACCGTGGAGCCCGATAGCCTTGGCACGACGATGACGGCCGCCACGGCCGCTATGAATAGCGATACTAAGAAGATATTGCGCCTTCGCATCATTCCCTCCCGAGCGAGCCGAAGGGCACGCCCATTATGTATTCGAGTTCGAGTACTGCCTGCGACAGCGCGTAGGCGTTCTCCGACGTCCTGACCCTGGCCTCGGCCAGGCTGTCCTGGGCCGCCTGCAATGACAGCAGGTCCTTGGTACCGAAGCGATAGGCCTCGTCCGTAAGCTCGTAGGTCTTGAGCGCCAGCGACTCGCTCAAGCGGCTCGCCTCGATCGACCGTATCGATTGCGCTATGGAGCGCCTGAGTGCGCGCGCGCCGGCCTCGGACTTGTCGCGCGCCTCCGCGAGCTGGCTTCGGAGCTTGGCTACGGAATCCTCGGCGGAGGCGACGGCCAGGCGAGCGTCCGACCAGGGCAGGAGGCCGTCCAGGCTCAGGCTGAGCGAGGCGGAGAGCGAGCCCGCCCGTTCGAGCGAGGCGTCGGCGAGGCTCGGCTTATAGGCCGCGGATAGGCTCAGGGACGGCGAGCAGACCGCTCGCCTGGCCTTGGCCAGGCTTGCCTCGGCCACGGCGAGCGATGCCTCCAGGGACCGTACCGAGGGCGCGGTAAAGGCGGCGGGCTCCGGGTCGATCGACTCGGCTGCCTTAGCCGTGCCGAGGGCGGGCTCGATCGAGCCCTCTAGTTCGATAGGGCCATCCCCCTCGAACCCCAGGAGCTGCCTGAAGGAGTCGAGAGACGACTCGTAGTCGATCCGGGACGCCTCGAGGCTGGGCCGCTGGCTCTCGAGCCTCACGAGGGCCGATAGCGCGTCCAGCTCCGTCGCTAGTCCCGCCTTGCGCCTGGCCTCGACCTGCTCGAAACTCCTGCGGGCCGTCTCCAGGCCCTGTTCCGCCAGTCGTATCTTCTCTTTCTTGAGGAGGAGCGAGTAAAACGCCTTCCGTACCGATAGCTCTACGTCGCGGCGGGTCGTTTCATAGGCCAGCGCGGCCGCCTCGTAGGCCGGCTCCGCGCTCTCCCGCGCATGGAGCGACTCCATGGAGAGGCTGAGGCTCGCGGTAGCCTGGGCTCCGATCGCCGACTGCCCCCCGCCCTGGCTCGCCGAGGCTCCGACCGAAAGGCGCGGCAGCACGTCGTTCCACGCCGAGGAGACGGTCCTCGCCGCGGCGTCCAGGTCTATCCGCGAGCGCTCAAGGCTCCTATTGCTTTCGAGCGCAAGGGCGACCGCCTCTTCCATGCTAATCGAGCCCTGGGCGCCGACCCCGGCCGCCGTAGTAAGCGCCAGCGACAGCGCCGCGAGCGTTACCATTGTTCGCATCCGTCCCTCCATGCCTTGGCCCTAAGGCCGGGCTTCCATCGAGGGAGAGCATACGCGCCTCGGCTTGGCCGGCCCATAGATGGCGCATGAACATTGTATAATTTTTTGTTATTTAGTCGGCCGCGAGGAGCTCGCGACATTGCCCATCGACAGGGCCGGCCCTATACTCCGTTCCATGAGGCGCGCATGAAGGCAAGGGTGTTACTAGTCGAGGACGTCGCCGAGCTATCGGACCTCGTGGCGCTGTACCTGTCCAAGGAGGGCATGGAGGTACGGCAGGCCGAGTCGGGGGAGGCCGCGCTCGCGGCGCTCGGCGCCAAGAGTACTGGCGGCGCCAGGAGTACTGGCGGCGCCAGGGATACTGGCGGCGCCAGGGATACTGGCGGCGCCAATGGGATTGGCGGGGTCGGCGGAGTCGAGGCGTTCGAGCCCGATATCGTCATCCTCGATATCAACCTCCCGGGCATGGACGGTTTCGAGTTCCTTCACGAGTACCGCAGGCGCGGTACCGCACCGGTGCTGATCGTGTCCGCCAGGGACGCCGACGAGGACATCATAGCGGGCCTCGGCTACGGCGCCGACGAGTTCGTGACCAAGCCCTTCTCGCCGCGCGTCCTCGTGGCCCGCGTCCGGGCCATGCTGCGCCGAGCCCAGGAGGCTCCGGCCGCGAGGGACGCGCGGCTCCTGCGCTTCGGTCCGTACGCCCTCGACCTGGAGGCCTGCGTCCTCAGGCGCGGCGACGAGCGGATAGGCCTCTCGGCCAAGGAGTACGCCGTGCTCGCCTTCCTGGCCTCGAATCCCGGCAGGCCGCTCGGGCCCGAGGCCATCTACTCGTCGGTCTGGAAGAACGCCTACGGCGACGTGACGGCGGTGGCCGTCTATATCCAGCGGCTACGCAAGAAGCTGGAGGACGACCCCGCGTCGCCCCGCTACATCGAGACGGTCCACGGCATGGGCTATCGATTCGTACAGGGCGGCGGAGGCGAGCGATGAGGATACGCAGCCAGTTCTACATACTCGTTTTCGGTATCCTCGTCGTGCCGCTGGCCGTCTTCGCCGGGGTCCTGGCCCTGCAGCGGAACCGCGAGTCTACCGTCGTAGAGGTCCCGGGCTACGACGAGGTGGCGGCCCTGACGGGCGGCTCCTTCGAACGGGCCGCCTGGGAGCGCCTCGCCGAGTTCATGTCCCGCAAGCCGCCTTCCATGGAGTTCACCGTGCTCGACCCGGAGAGCCGGGTCGTCTTCTCGTCGATAGCCGGCCACGAGGTCGGCGACGTCGTGGCCGACGACGCCCTGCTCGGCTACATGCGGGCCACCAGCGACGAGTATTTCTACCAGGTCGATTCTCCCGTGCGCTCGAGCGAGGGCGGCTTCCTCGTGCTCACCCGGGTCGAGCGCTCCGAGCGCCTACGCCCGCCCAATCCCTTCCAGCGATTCTTCTCGTCGCTGGCGGTGCTGCTCGCCGCCCTCGTGCTGTTCTCCGCCGGCATGTCCGTCCTCATAGCCAGGTCCATCACCCAGTCGGTGCTCGCCCTGGACGCCGCGACGAGGCGCATAGCCGCCGGCGAGCTCGATAGGACGGTGGAGATTCGGGGCTCCAACGAGATCACCTCGCTCGCCTCGTCGCTCAACGCCATGCGGCTCGCCCTCAAGGACGACCTGGCCAGGCGCTCGCGCTTCATAATGGGCGTGAGCCATGACCTCAAGACGCCGCTGGCCCTCATCAAGGGCTACGCCGAGGCCATAGGCGACGGCATGGCCGACGGCGCCGACGCCCGCGAGCGCTACGTAGGTATCATAGGCGACAAGGTCGACCAGCTGGCCGGCATGATCGACGATCTCATCGACTTCGTTAAGGTGGACTCGGGCGAATGGCTCGAGCGGCTCGCGACGGCCCCCCTGGCGCCTTTCCTGCGCGGACTCTGCCGCAGGCTCGAGGAGGATGCCTCACTCCTCGGACGCAGGGCCGAGTGCTCCATCGACCTACCGGACGACCTGGCCGTGCCCTTCGACGAACGCCTGATCACGAGGGCCGTCGAGAACGTCGTCAATAACGCGCTTCGCTATACCGAGGCCGGGGGACTCGTCCGCGTCTCGGCCAGGCTCGAGGCCGGGCGAGCCGTCCTCGAGATAGCCGACGACGGCCCGGGCATAGCCGAGGGCGACCTGCCCCGTATCCTCGAGCCCTTCTACCGGGGCTCCGGCTCTCGCAGGGAGCAGGGGATGGGGCTCGGCTTGTCCGTGGTCAAGGGCGTCCTCGATTCCCACGGCTGGGGGCTCGAGGTTCGCTCCCGCCCGGGAGAGGGGAGCGCCTTCCGCGTCGTCATTCCCCTGGGCTGAGCCCGGCTCCCCGGGCTAGCTCGCGGAGGCGGATCGATCGCCTAAGTGCCTCAGCTCTCGGAGGAGCAGGGCCGTCGTCAGGATCGTGGAGGCCAGGTCGGCGATAGGAAATGCCAGCCAAACGCCGTCGACCCCTATGAATAGCGGCAGGACTAGCACTATGGGTATCAGCATGAGGAACTGTCGCGAGAGGCCTAGGAGCATGGATTGCGTCTTCTTGCCGACGGCCTGGAAATAGGTGGAGCCGGCGATCTGCAGGGACGCGAAGGGGATGAAGGCTATCATGATGCGTAGGACGCGCGCGCTCGAGGCCGCGAGGGAGGCGTCCGAGGTGAACAGGCCGACGGCGAGCCTCGGCGCCAGCATCATGAAGGCGTAGCCCGCTAGGGACACGACGAGGGCGGTGAGCACGGTTACCATAAGGCTCTGCCTGACCCTGCCGTAGTGCCTGGCCCCGTAGTTGTAGCCCGCTATGGGCTGGAAGCCCTGGACTATGCCGAGTATGGGCATGATCACGATCGAGATGACCTTATGGTTCATGCCGTAGGTGGTTATGGCCAGGTCTCCGCCGTAACGACCCAGGGAATTGTTGATGAGGAGGGCGAGGAGGCTCATGCCGGCGCTCTGGATGAAGGCGGGAACCCCGAGGAGCGCCTCGTCGCCTAGCAGGGCGGGTCGGATGCGGAGGTCTCGGAGGCCGATGGGTACGTGGCTCTTCTTGCGGAAGTAGAGCGAGAAGAGGTATGCGCACGAGGCCACCTGGCTGATGACGGTCGCGACGGCGGCGCCCTCGACGCCCATGCCGAAGCCGAATATGAAGATCGGGTCAAGTACGGTGTTGAGCCCGGCGCCAAGGAGCATGCCGAACATGGAGGCCTTGGCGTTGCCCTCGGCGCGTACTATGTTGCTGGCGCACATAGACATCGAGAAGAAGAAGAAGCCGGTCGCCACGATGCGGGTATAGCCGAGGGCGTAGGGCATGATGGCCTCGCTCGCCCCGAAGAAGGCCAGGATGGGACGGGTGAAGCAGAGCACCGCCGCCACGAGGATGGCCGTAACGAGCATGACCGCCGCGTAGGCGGTTCCCATTGCGGCCGCCGCGTCGGCGGGGCGCTTCTCCCCGAGCCTGCGCGATACGATCGAGGCCGCGCCTACGCCGAGGGCCTGCGCCACGGCCGAGACGATCATCTGGAGCGGGAAGACGATGGACAGGGCGGCGATGGCCAAGGGACCTACGCCATGGCCTACGAAGATGGTGTCGACGACGTTGTAGAGCGCGTTGACGAGCATGCCTATAGCCGCCGGTATGCCCATGCGGAGGAGCAGCGGGAAGATGGCGTCTCGGCCAAGGAAGTCTGTCTTGTGGGGTTCGGTCATATGGTTCCTCTAGTGGCGCTAGCCTAGCGAAATGAGGAGAGTAATGCAAGTACTTGCTTGCATTACTTGATGAAACGGTGTAGTATACGGGAATCATGGATTCCGCTAAGGACAGGCTGCTAGCGGCGGCGCTGGAACTCTTCTCCTCTCGCGGCTACGCGGCCGTCAGCACCCGGTCCATAGCCGAGGCGGCCGCCGTCAACGAGGTGACGCTCTTCAGGCTCTTCGGCGCCAAGGCCCGGCTCTTCGAGGCGGTCCATGAGCGTTACTTCATACGGGCCGGCGACGCGCTCTCGTCCGTAGCGACCTCGGGCGAGAGCGGGCGGGATCTCGTCGAGCTGGCTCGGGCCTTCGCCCGCGTCTTCGAGAGTAACCATAAGATCGTCGCCATGAGCATTAAGGATATTCGCGAGGACTTCGCGACCATAGACCGGTCCCTTAAGGGGCAGCATCTCGAGCTGGCTACGGCGGTCGAGGCCTACCTGCGAGCCTCTCCCCGATTCCTGGTCGCCGGCGAGGCCTCTACCGGCGGTGAGATCGCGGCCGCGGCGCTGCTCTTCGCCGAGGCCGTAGCGGGCCTCGCCATCCATCGCGTCATGCAAGGGCGGCTCGAGGGCCTCGAGGACGCGGTCGCCGGGCTCGCGGCCATGCTCGCCGGCGGGCTCGAGGCCTCGCTCGCCGGGTAGGCGATCCCGTCGCTTGCGCCACCGGCCGCGTGGCGCTACGATACCCTCATGTACTTCAACGAACTCGTCGCCTCGTACGACCGGGAGCGGCGCGAGCGCGACATCTTCCACGACCTCATGCGCTATCGCGTACGCGAGATACTGCTCGTCGCGAGCCTCTACGACTCCTTCGTGCTCGAGAGCGACGGCGCCCTGTCCGAGCAGATCTACGGCGAGTTCTTCAAGCTCAACCTGACGACGGCCCCGCGCGTCACCTGCGCCTATACCGCGGAGTCGGCCATGGAGATGTTCGGTTCGGGAACCTACGACATGGTCATCCTGATGGCGGGCCTGGATTTCGACGGTCCCCTGGCCCTCGCCGGCCGGATGAAGTCGCTCTGGCCCCAGGTCCCGGTGCTGCTCCTGGCCATGAACAACTCGAG
>CAZNNA010000215.1:0-6211 GCA_964573825.1 uncultured Treponemataceae bacterium | reverse complement strand
CCGTCGTCGTCCTGGCCGTGCGCGCTAGCGCCATTGGCCTGCTCGAGGATGCCGAGGAAATCGATGACGGTCACGCCGACCCCGAAGACGGCGAGGGCCGAGTATAGGACGAACAAGCCGCTCATAGGTAGGCTCAGTATCTACCGAGAGCGTCGAGAGCGCAAGCGATCGATGAGGGCCCTCGCCTGAACGGGTTCGAGGCCCCGGGCGAGCGTCCCGGGACCGCTACGGCCGGCCGGGGCCGCGTAGGCCTCGGCTAGCAGGGGCCGGTAAGACTCCCGGGGCAGGAGCCGCCCCCCCAGGGCCAGCTTGTAGTCGAGCTCCATGCCCAGGTCCCAGACCCGGTAGCCCTCGAGCGCCAGGAGGGCACCCAGGGCCTCGAGCTGTACGGTTCCGGCGCCGGAGACGCTCCTGAAACCGGTGAGGCTCGCGTAGGATCGTCCTATCGCATAGCCTATCTCGCCGGCGGCCAGCTCTCTCGGCTCTCCGTCGTCGCCGAGGCTCCAGAGCTCCGCCGACACGAAGGCTACGCCCGACAGGGCTCCGTCGTCGTGGGCGGAGAGCATGGCGGCGCAGAGGCCGGGGACGAGCCAGCCGTCGCCGTGGGCGGCCACGCAGGCCTCGAGGACGCGGTTAAAGCAGGCATTGGTACCCAGGGCGTACCGCCGCGCGGCGGAGCGGGCGCTTCGGGTCAGGCGAACGCTGGCCGGATCCAGGATACAGCGCTCGCGGTGAAGCTTGGCCAGGAGGATGTCCCGAGGCCCCGAGGGCGTCATGACGCTGGCGCCCATGGGCATGAAGCCGGCCAGGGCGGCCGAGCGTACGGCCTCGGCCGTCGGGAAGGGATAGAGGGCGAATTCTTCGTTCGACATGGCCTCGGCGCATGAGAGGAAGTCATCGCCCGGCTCGATGATGGTATAGCCGCTCCCGTCTACGAACACGCGCGCCCCCGGCTCGAGGATACACCGAAGGCTCGGGCCGGCGCTAGGCTATGGTATACTCCTCGCCATGGACATCGTACGCCGATACCTGGGCGGCCGCATCGTCGCGGCCGTGGGCGACATCACCGCGTTCCGCGGCGATGCCATAGTCAACGCAGCCAACTCGGCGCTCGCAGGAGGGGGCGGGGTGGACGGTGCCATTCATAGGGCGGCGGGCGCCGCGCTCATGGATGAATGCCGCGCGCTCCGGGCGGGGCCCTGGCCGCGGGGACTGCCGGCGGGCCGCGCCGCCGCCACGGGAGCGGGCCGCCTGCCGCTTAAGGGTATCATCCATGCCGTCGGGCCGATATGGCGCGGCGGCGCGGGCGGCGAGTCGGAGGCCCTCGGCTCGGCCTACGCCGAGTCGCTGGCCCTGGCCCGCGACCGGGCCTGGCGAACGCTGGCCTTCCCGGCAATATCGACCGGCGTCTACGGCTACCCCAGGCGCGAGGCGGCCCGGCTCGCCTACGCCGCCGTATCGGGCTTCCTCGCGGTTAACGCCCTGCCCGAGAGCGTCTGGCTCGTCTTCTACTCGCTCCTCGACGCGGAGGCCTTCATGGACGCCCTCGCTACCGCCGGCGAACCGGAAGAGGCGCCGTGAGCCAGGCCCTCGAGCTCAGCCGAGCCGAGGCGGCGGCCCTGGCCTACCGCGCGCGCTTCGCCGAGGGCTCCCTCGCGATCGCTCCGGTCGGCGCGGCTTCGCCGTCCCTCGCCGGGGGGTCCTCGGCCCTCGGCCGGGCCGCCGCCATGCTCGATAGGATCGGCTACGTCCAGATCGATACGATCTCCGTGGTCGAGCGGGCCCACCATCACGTCTTCTGGTCATCCGATCGACGCTACGAACCCTCGGTCCTCCCTGCGCTCGAGGCCGAGCCCCGGCGGGCCCTGGAGTATTGGGCCCACGCGGCTGCCTACCTACCCCTGTCAGACTACCGCTTCTGCCTGCCCCGCATGCGCCGCATAGCGGAGACCGGCCACGAATGGTTCCCGACGGAGCGCTCCGTCGTGGAGGGCGTCCTGGGGCGCATCCGCGCCGAGGGCCCCCTACGCGCCTCGGACTTCCAGGGAGGGGACGGTCCGCGAGGCCCCTGGTGGGACTGGAAGCCGGCCAAGGCGGCCCTGGAATACCTCTTCATGTCGGGTCGGCTCCTCGTACGAAGCCGGCCGGGCTTCCAGAAGCTGTACGACCTGGCCGAGCGAGTCCTCCCGGACGGGATAGACGCGCGCTACCCGAGCGACGAGGAACTCGGCGACTGGTACGTATCGCGAGCCGCCCGAGCCTACGGCGCCCTCTGGGAGGCGGACGTAGCCTACCTGCGCAAGGACGGCCGCGCCGCCGTGCCTGGCGCGCTCGCCCGGGCCGTCGAGGCCGGCCGGCTCGTGCCTGCCCGTATAGGAGGCGCGAAGGGCGGCGCCTGGGTCTCGGCCGAGGCGCTCGAGGCGGCGGCTACGCCCTGGCGGGACGATCGCCCCGTCCGTATCCTCTCGCCCTTCGATCCCTACGTCATCGACCGCAAGCGAGCGAAGCGTCTCCTCGGGCTGGACTACACGCTCGAGTGCTACGTCCCGGCGGCCAAGCGCGGCTTCGGTTACTTCGCCCTGCCCCTAGTCTACCGCGGCCTGCCCGCCGGGCGCCTGGACTGCGTCGCCGAGCGCAAGGAGCGACGCCTCGTCGTCAGGCGTGCCGAGCTCCTGCCGCCGACCGAGCCCACGGACGCCCGCGACGAGTTCATGGCCGGGCTGAGCGACGAGCTACGAGCCTTCGCGGCCTTCAACGGCTGCGACGAGGTTTCATCCCTCGGCTAGGCCGAGGCGTCCCAGGCGCGCACGATGGTCCCCGCGGCCTCGCGGGCCTCGGCCAGCTCCCGCTCGCCCGGCGACGCGGGCAGGCGGTCGACGGCCGCGAAGAGCTCCGCCTGGGCCGCGGCCAGCTCGCCCGAGCGCGCGTCGGCGACGGCCGGGCGGCGCCAGAGCCGCCGGGTCGCGGAGCGCCGCTCGCGCCAATAGGCCGCGCCGCCGCCGAGGCCACGGCTCAGCCCCTTGGCGCCGGGCTCGGGGATCGCAGCGGCCTCGCGGTAGTCGTACTCGGCCCAGAGGGGCGTGAAGCGACCGCTCGCGAGGAGGATGGGTTTAAAGATGTTAGCGCAGGCGTAGGAGGCTCCGGTGAACCACAGGACGGTTCGCTCCGCCCCGTACTCGACGAGCATGGACGCGGTCGTAGGGTTTCCCATGATATCGCCGTCGTGATCGCAGACGTTGCGCGGGCGACCGGGGCGCTCGGGGTCGGTGGCGGCGTGAGCCCGGAGCAGGGCCATGGCCGCCGCGCGCGTACCGGCCTCGGCCGCCGCCGGCAGGAGGCCGGACAAGGCGCGGCGCCTCGCGTCGCCGGCCGTGAAACGCGACAGGAAGCGATCCTCGACGTAGGCCTTCCACGAGCCCTTCTCTCCGAGCCGGCCCGCGTCCGCCTCGTCCAGGCAGGCCATGCGCTCGTTGACGGGGGCTATGGCCTTGCGCGTCTCCGCGTCCAGGCGCTTGTAGTCGTCGGTCAGGGCGTAGGCGTTGGAAAGGGCCGTAGCCTCATCCGCGCGCCGCCAGGCCCAACGCCGCGCGGCGGTCTCGAGCACGTAGGCGCCGTCGGGGCCTACGACGAGGTAGCAGTTGTTATAGACGAGCCGTCCCCTGTACGAGCCGACGCCGCCCTGGCCGTGGCGCTCGGTCAGCTCGATGAGACGCTCGACGGCGCGCTCGGCGCTGTCCGACGAGGCGAGGGCGGCGCGCACGTAGTCCATGCCCAGGGGCGCCGCCGGATCGGGCTTGAAGCGGCTGAAGACGGCCTCGTTGCCTATGGCCACGCCCGCCGCGTTGAGCCCCATCTCCGCCCCGGCCATCCAGGCGGGGCAGGACAGGGCCAAGGCGAGCCCCAGGTCCGGCACGGAGAAGGATAGCGGACCGACCCTGGTCTCGGGCGAAGGCTCCCGCTCGGGGATCAGGCGTAGGGACTGGGCCTCCTCGGGATGCCTATCGGAGTTCTTTCCGAAGTAGCGAAACCCGGCCGTAGGCAGGTAAAAGCAATCGCACATGGGGACCTCCGCTTGACAGGCTCAGTATGCGACGGCGACGCGCGGGGCGCAAGCGGAAAAAAGCCCCGGCGAGCGCCGGGGCGGCGGGGCTAGGCCCATCCATTGCTAGCCTAGCCTAGAGGGACCTTTCAGTCCGAACCGCCCAAGGCGGTAAAGTCGAGCGGTATGGAAGGCTTGCGCTTACCGAGCTCGACGTTGAGCATGAAGAGCCCCTGCTTGGAGTCCCCTATCAAGTCGATGGTCTGCAGGATATCGGTGGCGTTCTCCTCCTCCTCGACCTGCTCGTCCACGTACCAGCGAACGAAATTCTCCGTGGCGTAATCCTTCTCGGCCAAGGCCAGCTCGAGGAGCTCTCGTATCGAGGCGGTGACGAAGCGCTCGTGCTCGAGGGTCTCCTGGAAGATCTCCTTGACCGTCTTGGCCTTGATAGCCGGCGCGTCAATGGCTCCGACGACGGGCAAGGCGCCGTGGCTCTGGAGGTACCCGTACAGCCTCATGGCGTGGTACATCTCCTCGTGGTACTGGGTCATCATCCAGGCGGCCATCCCCTTGTAGCCGTCATCGGAAAGCCTGGCCGACATGGCCATGTAGAGGTAGGCGGAATACATCTCTCGGTTGATCTGCAGGTTGATCCTATCGACTATCTTCTTGGAAAGCATACGGTAACCTCCTGTTAATATCTTGTTCGGTTAATATATACATCTAGCTACTTAAAGGCAAATCGGCGGAGCGTCAGCAGGCAGGCTGGGCGGACGGCTCCTTGACTCCGACGTCGCCGCCGCCCATGATGGCCGGCATGGATCGACCAAGCGGCGCCGCGCCCGGGACGCCTCGAGCGCGGGCCCCCAGGAACAGGACGATAAGGCTCAGTCCCGTCGAGGAGCTTCGTTACGGCGAGCTAGCGGCCGACGCTACGCTGATGAGCCCAGGGCCCGACGGCCGGCTACGGCTCGTCGATGCCGCGGGAAGGGTCTTCCTAGGCGACTGCGCCGACCTCGGCCCCCTCCTTCCCCAGGCCTCCGTCGACCTGCTCTTCGCCGACCCGCCCTATGACCTGCCCAAGAGCTTCGACGGCGAGCGTTTCTCCCCGATGGGGCACGAGGCCTACCTCGAGTACACCAGGGCCTGGCTAGGAGCCGTGGCGGGCGCGCTCAAGCCAACGGCGTCGATATACGTCTGCGGCGACTGGCGTTCCTCCTCGGCCATCCATATCGCGCTGTCGGAACGCTTCACGGTCAGGAACCGCGTCACCTGGAAGCGCGACAAGGGGCGCTCCGCAGGCCGCAACTGGAAGAACGCGTCGGAGGACCTCTGGTTCGCCACGGTCGGCGACGAGTACCGCTTCGACGCCGAGGCGGTACGCACGAGGAAGCGCGTCGTGGCCCCCTACCGCGAAGACGGCGAGCCCAAGGACTGGGTCGAGGACGAGAGCGGGCGCTGGCGCCTCACCGGCGCCTCCAACCTCTGGGACGACCTGACGGTACCCTTCTGGTCCATGCCGGAGAACACCGATCACCCGACCCAGAAGCCAGAGAAGCTCCTGGCTCGCGTACTGCTCGCGAGCTCCCGGCCCGGCGACGTCGTGCTCGATCCATTCCTCGGCTCGGGAACGACGGCCGCGGTAGCTGCCAAGCTCGGCCGTCGCTTCATCGGGATAGAGCGCTCCCGGGCCTATTGCGCCCTGGCCCTGCGCCGCCTCGAGCTCGCCGCCTCGGACCCGCGTATCCAAGGCTACTCGGACGGCGCCTTTGCTGATCGCAACGAGAAGGCCGGGGCGCCGCCGGCCAGGGCCGACGCACTTGACCTCTTTAGCGATTAGCCGTATCCTCGCCCCGTATCGAGAGGGGAGTAGTTGCATCGTCCTGGCCAACAGCCGGCGCCCCATAACGGGTAGCCTGGTCGGACGGCCGCCCGCCGAGGGATCGGCCGGAACGGAAACGAGACCTTTCGCATGCGCCCGCGAGCCGGACCCATGCGAAAGGTCTTTCCTTTTTTGACGGGGCCTCGGAGCCCCAAGGAGCCCAGTGCATGAAATACATCGTCCTAGCCCTAGCCGTCGTCATGTACGGCCTCGTCATCGCCATACCCCATCGCAAGGCCTGGGTCACCCTCGGGGCCGCTCATGTCGGCGCGCCGCATCTGCGCAAGCGC